>NZ_KV811130.1:0-263244 GCF_001813005.1 Streptococcus sp. HMSC062H02 | reverse complement strand
TCAAGAATTCCGTGTTGTTGCCACTAAGTCTGACCCAGTAACGGGATTTGATGGACTGGCGGTTGCACCTATTGTGAACGGCGAACCAGATTATAAAAATGTAGCTGTGATTGCGGCAGGAACTGACCCTGATAGTCCGGTGAATAAAACTATGTTCAGCTCACGCGACGTCAATAGTGCCATAATTGCAAGGCAAACTTATTTATCTCCACAATATAAGGTTGCTGACAAATTCGTAAAAGAGATTATGGACGACCCCCGATACGAAGTCAGTCAACTATCCGGTTATTCACAGGGTTCCTACATGCTGAAGGTAGGAGCTAAATACCATATCCCTACAACCACCTTTAATGCTTGGTTTAAATACGGTGCACTCACACTGGAAGAAAAAGCATTTATTGAAAGCAATCCTTCAATGTTTATAGATTACCGTAGAAAACATGATGATGTAGTACGTTGGAATGATTTCAATCACCCAGAATGGTATAATAAGTCTTTCTTAGAAATGCCTGATACCATATATTGGCTTGACGGAACTAGTCACAAAATTGGTGACTGGGAGTTTGATCCTGTAACTGGTCAACTTGTAGATGGCAAAGGAGGGAAACCCTTAATCAGTGGCGTTTATCGAGCGTATGCCAACAGTCTCCGAGGAATGGCTCATTACAAGGACTTGAAGTCAAAATGGTCATCAGGTGGCATTAGTAGCTCTGAGGAAATATACTTAGATGCAGCTCAGGGTTCTATCTTATCGTCATCTATGGCTACAGCAGCAAGAACTGGAGCTGATGAAGTGAGCGCCTTAGCCAAAAAAGCCAATCAAGAATTACAAGAAATTTGGTCAAAAATCGACTTTACGAGCTACACAGCATTAGCTCCCTATGAGGTTGATGCCATTTTTGCTAGTCAAGGCATCACTCAAGCACAGTTTATCGATACGTTTCAGGCAGAGACAAATCCAACAGCCACTAAGATGAATGCTTCCGCCCAAGCATTTGAAAATATGGATAAACAATTACAGGAAGTTATCGAAAAAACAGTAGCAACAGATAAGCAATTAGCCAAGGAGTTTCGACAATGGAAAGAAAAGATGTAAAATGGGAGGAAATTAGAGAGAAAGAAAGAGAACTATTTGCACTAGAAGACCAATATTATCAAGAAAAGAAGAAACTCGATAACAAAGCCCTTGATCTAGACGAACGAAATGCAAACTTAGAGAAACTAATTTCCGAAGAAGTTGATAAAATGTCTCATATTTTGAGAAAATTTGAGACAAGTGTTGATGATGTTGGAGACTACTTTACAGAAATAGAAAATTTGAGACACTTTTCGAATCAAGTATACAGAGATCGTAGAATTAAACTCGAAGATGAGAGAGAAAAATACGATAACGAGTTTCGTAAAAAAAGAAATGATTTAGATGAAGAATTTCACAGATTAAGGAGAGATTATGCAAGCACCAATGAATGAATACTACACAGATGAAGAATACCAGTATGCACTGAAACAAATGTATCGTATGATGGAAAGAAACCGAATCATTACGGAAGCAAAGTTAGCGATAACAGCAAAAAATAAATTGAAAGATAACTTTAATAAAGCAGCTAAGAAAATTGCTACAGAAACCAAATCTACCATTACAAGCATAAACAGCCAAATGGACACTGCAATTCAAGGTAAAGTTCGCAAGAGTCTTGAAGAAAAGATTCCGAATATGTTGCTCAAGTATGATGAAATTTAATAAAGGGTTCAGGATAACTGGGGGAAAGTTAGACTTTAGTTTTAAGTTTCTTATATCATTTTTCCGAAAAACTATAATTTTCTTGAAAAATATATGAGTCTATGCTATACTACTAGTAGACTTACTTATGGAGAAAATACATGAAACGTGAGATTTTACTGGAACGAATCGACAAACTAAAACAAATCATGCCCTGGTATGTTCTGGAATACTACCAATCCAAGCTTGCTGTGCCCTACAGTTTTACAACCTTGTACGAATATCTCAAGGAATACGATCGATTTTTCAGCTGGGTTTTAGAGTCTGGAATTTCAAATGCTGATAAAATGTCTGATATTCCTTTATCTGTCTTGGAAAATATGTCTAAGAAAGATATGGAAGCTTTTATCCTATATCTACGTGAACGTCCATTGCTGAATGCTAATACAACCAAGCAAGGTGTATCTCAGACGACCATCAATCGGACCTTATCAGCACTTTCTAGTCTTTACAAGTATCTAACAGAGGAGGTTGAAAACGACCTGGGAGAACCCTATTTCTATCGTAATGTAATGAAGAAAGTTTCAACCAAGAAAAAGAAAGAAACACTTGCTGCTAGAGCTGAAAACATCAAGCAAAAACTCTTTCTAGGTGATGAAACAGAAGGTTTTCTGACTTATATCGACCAAGAGTACCCACAACAACTCTCAAATCGTGCTCTTTCGTCATTTAATAAGAATAAAGAACGTGATTTGGCCATTATTGCCCTTCTCTTGGCATCTGGTGTTCGCTTATCTGAAGCTGTTAACCTGGACCTAAGAGACCTTAATCTCAAAATGATGGTCATTGATGTCACTCGAAAAGGTGGCAAACGTGACTCGGTCAATGTCGCAGCCTTTGCCAAGCCTTACCTTGAAAATTATCTCACCATTCGAAATCAACGCTATAAGACGGAAAAGACGGATACAGCACTCTTTCTGACTTTATATCGTGGCGTTCCCAATCGTATTGATGCTTCTAGTGTTGAAAAGATGGTTGCTAAGTACTCTGAGGACTTCAAAGTCCGTGTAACTCCCCACAAACTCCGCCATACCTTAGCAACCAGACTCTATGATGCAACTAAATCGCAAGTTTTGGTCAGCCACCAATTAGGACATGCCAGCACGCAAGTCACTGACCTCTATACCCATATCGTAAATGATGAACAAAAAAATGCTCTAGATAGTTTATAGAATACATAAAATTAATTATGTAAATTAAAGATTACTTAAAAACGAAAGACCAATTCCTTTATCTTTCGTTTTTTATTTATTTAAACTCAATCCAGTAGTTACGGTGAGGCTCTATAATTACTGCTTTACCCCAAAAGGCTTGCAGATAGGCTAGATTTGCTGGGCTTACTGGTTTTTTTGAATCATTGTACTGCTCAGCACTCTCTTTAGTTAGAAAACATTTTACTGCTTCATAAGAAGTACCATCAGCTGATTCTCTTTCGATTCCCATATACGAAATTTCGTCACCATTTTTAAGATCGTCAGTTAACAGTTTACCAATAAAGAACACTGTCTTATCTTTCATAAATTCATAAGCCTTACTATGTTCTAGTCGGTTATTCGCTGCAGCATACATAATACAAAAACTATCAACAATGTCCTTCAAAGACATTAAGTCCCCTTTGTTTACTTTGATTTCATCGGGGAGAAGACCGCCAATTATAAGATTTTGAAAATGGGCTTGCTGGATTACATTATCTAAAGCCATTCCTAAAGGTATTTGAACAGCTTGGTATCCTAAAGGTTGAAGCTCTTTGTATTTCTTATCATAATGTTCTTGTGTGATGCTTATATTTAAACTTTCAGTTTGATAAATTTCTTCATTTCTATAGAAAGCAACAACATTGCGGTCTAACTGTTCAAATAGATTAAGACTTTCTACTGGAATTTCTAACATTAATGAATAACTCCTTTTCATTTTTCATCTCTATTATAATCTAATCAGCATGATTATTAAGTTTAACCCTAATAAAAGAATCCATCATAAATGGATTCTTTTTCCTTATCCCACTACCGCTTCAGCAATTTCTTCACGACTAATACCAGCAAAGTAGCGTGTGATGTCAATGGTTTCTAGTGCCTTAAGAACATCTTCACGTTCATATTTTACGCCACGGAGGACATCTTCTACAGCTGCAACGTCTTCGATACCAAAGAAGTCTCCATAAATCTTGATATCTTGGATTTTTGATTCAATGACGTTGGCAAAAACTTCAACCTTACCACTGGTGAATTTTGTCCCACGACGGACGTTAAATTCTGGTGATTTACCGTAGTTCCAGTCCCAAGTACCGAACTTGGTATCCTTGATACGATTGATTTCAGCCAATTCTTGCTCAGAAAAGACGTATTCAGTCATCTCTGGGTACTCTTTTTTCATGTATTCCAATAGCAAATCACGGAATTCTTCAACTGTGATTTTTTCTGGTAGTTCATTGATAATATTGGTCACACGGGCACGGACGGATTTCACACCTTTTGACTCAAATTTATCCTTTGAAACCTTAAGGGCATTTGCAAGGACTGATAAATCGACGTCAAATAACAAGCAACCGTGGTGCATGATACGGCCATTGATATAGGCCTGGGCATTGCCACAGAATTTTTTGCCATCAATTTCTAGGTCATTACGGCCTGTGAACTCAGCTTTAACGCCTAGTTGAGCCAAGGTATTGATAACTGGAGTTGAGAAGCTCTTGAAGTCAAAGGCCTTGTTTTCATCTTCTTTTGAAATGATGGTGTAGTTGAGGTTGTTCAAATCGTGGTAAACAGCTCCACCACCACTGATACGGCGAACCACCTCAATGCCATTTTCGCGAACATAATCACGATTGATTTCTTCAATAGTATTCTGGTGACGTCCAACAATGATAGAAGGTTTGTTAATCCAAAGAAGGAAGATTTGATCCTCATCCAAAAGATGTTTAAAGGCATATTCTTCCAAGGCGATATTAAATGCAGTGTCGTTTGAATGATTGATAATATATTTCATAGTATTTCCAAAAATTTAGTTTTTAAATTCTGTTCATAGCAATCCGATTTTCTAAAGTGGTAAAAAGAAATGTAACGTGTTGTCGTTACATTTCTCGGAAAAATTGAGACAAGAGGCTCAATTTTTAGGCATGGAACTCTAATAGAGGTCGCTGCCGTCCGTACTACTTTAAGAAAATTTAGTTGAAAATCTTGTTTATTTTTTCTTAGGTGAATGGATGGCCATTCCTAGAACATCCGCAAATGCTTCGTACATCACTTCAGAGTAAGTTGGGTGTCCATGGATAGTCTTCAACATTTCCTCAACAGTGATCTCCATTTCGATAATGCTCGATGCTTCATTGATTAATTCCGCAGCTGCAGGACCAATGATGTGCACACCAAGGATTTCCCCGTATTTCTTATCTGCGATAACTTTTACGAAACCTTGAGCAGCATCCGATGCAATGGCACGACCGTTGGCAGCAAAGTTGAATTTACCGATGGCTACATCGTATTTCTCACGTGCTTGTTCTTCAGTCAAACCTACTGCTGCTACTTCAGGAAGAGTGTAGATAGCTGCTGGAGTCAAGTTCAATTTAGCAACAGCATGGTTTCCTTTGAGGGCATTTTCAGCGGCAACTTCACCCATACGGAAGGCTGCGTGAGCCAACATCTTAGTACCGTTGATGTCACCTGGTGCGTAGATACCTGGAACAGAAGTTTCCATGTATTCGTTGACCTTGATACGTCCACGATCCAATTCAAACTCAACATCGCCAATACCTTCAAGGTCTGGCACACGACCGATTGAAAGAAGAGCTTTGCTTGCGATGATATCGTCTTTTCCTTCAACCTTGATACGAAGTTGACCATTTTCTTCGATGATTTCTTCCAATTTTGTACCTGTTAAGATAGTCATACCTTTGCGTTCCAAAATCAAGCGAAGATTCTTAGACACCTCCGCATCCATAGCTGGAACGATACGATCCATCATTTCGATAACAGTTACTTTTGAACCAAATGTCATGAAGGATTGACCGAGTTCGATACCGACAACGCCACCACCGATGATTACGAGGCTTTCTGGCACTTCGTTCATTTCAAGAATATCATCGCTGGTCATCACAAGTGGAGATTCCATACCAGGGACGTTAATCTTGCTGACTTTTGAACCACCGGCAAGGATGATTTTCTTGGTTTCAAGCAATTCCGAACCATTTACCAAGACATTCTTGTCTTTAGTGATGGTACCAATTCCCTTATGAACAGTAACTCCGTAGCTACGAAGAAGACCTGCAACACCACCTACCAAGGTATTGACAACTTTAGATTTTGTCTCTAAAAGTTTATCCATATCTACAGTGAAGTTTGGATTTTCGATGACGATACCACGATTTGCTGCATGACCGATGTTTTCGATGATTTCAGCGTTGTGAAGGTAGGTCTTAGTTGGGATACATCCACGGTTCAAGCAGGTTCCACCTAGTTCAGATTTCTCAACAAGGGCAACCTTACCACCGAGTTGGGCAGCTTTAATGGCTGCTACATATCCAGCAGGACCTCCACCAATCACAACGATATCAAAGGCATCATCGCTCTTGCCATCGTCGTTTGAGGCACTAGCTGCAGGTGCAGGTTTTGATTCTGGCGCTGCTACTCCAGCTGTTGGGATGTTTTCCCCTTCTTCCCCAAGGTAACCGATAACTTCCGTTACAGGGACAGTTTCACCATCTCCTTTGAGGATGGCAATCAAGTATCCATCTTCTTCGGCTTCCAATTCCATGCTGACTTTGTCAGTCATGATTTCCAAAAGGATTTCTCCTTCTTTTACAAATTCTCCGACTTTCTTATTCCATTGGACGATTTGTCCTTCTGTCATATCCACGCCGGCTTTTGGCATAATTACTTCTAAAGCCATGTCTTACTTCCTTTATCTATATCTCTAAAAATAAATACTGTATTTTTAAACCAACATTGAGATTGGGTTCTCAATTAAGGCTTTCAAGTCTTTCATAAACTTAGCACCAGCCATACCATCTACAACACGGTGGTCAATGGTTAATCCTAGGCTCATGATAGGGCGAATGACAATCTCACCATTGACAACTACAGGTTTTTCAACTGTTGAGCTAACCCCGAGGATAGCTGAGTTTGGTTGGTTAATAATCGGACCAAAGGACTGAACGCCAAACATTCCCAAGTTACTAATTGTGAAGGTTGAATTTTGCAGTTCGCTTGGAGCCAATTTACCATCCAAGGTACGACCAATTACATCCTTAAAGGCAACAACCAACTCTGACAAACTCATTTTTTCAGCATTGTAAACAACTGGTGTCATTAGACCGTTATCCATACCAACCGCCATCGCAAGGTTGACATAGTTATGAGTGATAATGGTCTTGCCGTCTTCTGTCAATGAAGCGTTGATGTATGGGTGTTTCATCAATGTTTTTACAACAGCGAGTGAAAGAAGGTCTGTTACAGTAGTCTTCTTACCAGTTGCTTCCATAATTGGCTCAAGAACCTTCTTACGAAGAGCCAGCATCTCAGACATATCGACATCGTAGTTGAGTGTGAAGGTTGGCGCAGTTAGGTAGGATTCAACCATTCGTTGTGCGATAACCTTACGCATTGGTGTCATTGGAATACGCTCAATCTCACCATAAGGAGTGATATTGTCTGGAACTTCTTCTACTTTTTCAATTTGAGCAGGAGACTTGATAGTGTCGTTTTCGATATTTTCAGGAAGTAAGGCCAAAACATCCTTCTTCATGATTTTACCACGATGACCTGTTCCTTGGATTTCCTGCCAAGCAATGTTATGTTTGAGGGCAATTCGTTTTGCAAGTGGCGAAATGCGAACCACATTTGTGTCTTTATAAGTTTCCACGTCTTCTTTGTGGACACGACCGTTTGCACCTGAGCCAGAAACGTCGTAGAGGTTGATCCCTAGATCATCCGCTAACTTTCTAGCCGCAGGAGTCGCTCTTAGCTTGTCATCAGCCATGACCTCTCCAATTCTAATTATGATACAAAGGGCGTAAAAAGCGACTGAAAAATAGGAAATCGACGCAGACTTCGATGAAGTCAAGGAGATTTATCTTTTTTCCGAGCTTTTAGCCCGTGTTCAACTCTACAAGTAACTTGGACACGAAACGTGTCTCAAGTTACTACGGTTGTCGCTATCAGGCGACCAACCTAGTAGACTTACTAAGTTTTTTGTCGAATATTATCGATTCGTCAAAAAACTGTCGCAACTTTACATACAACTTGGATACAAAACATATTTCAAGTTACTAAAGTTAAAAATCTCTAAAATTTTACATAATTTAATTTATGTAATTCTATTCTTTGTTATATGTCTTACGGATGGCGTCTTTGATGCTTTCAACTGTTGGTATCATTGCATTTTCTAGGTTTTGTGCATAAGGCATTGGCACATCTTCTCCTGCACAGCGGCGGATTGGTGCGTCTAGATAATCAAATGCTTCTGATTCTGAAATAATAGCTGAAATCTCTCCGATATAGCCACTTGTTTTGTGGGCGTCGTTAACCAGAACGACCTTACCAGTCTTCTTCACTGAGTTAATGATGATATCCTTATCAAGTGGAACGAGGGTACGTGGGTCTACAATTTCAACTGAAATTCCCTCTTCAGCTAATTCTTCAGCAGCTTGAACCACACGGCGAAGCATTTTTCCATAAGTAACGACTGTTACATCTGTACCTTCACGTTTGATTTCACCAACTCCAAGTGGGATTGTGTAGTCTGGATCAACTGGCACTTCCCCCTTTTGGTTAAATTCGGACTTGTATTCAAGAATGATAACAGGGTTGTTATCACGGATAGAAGACTTGAGCAGTCCTTTCATGTCAGCAGGTGTACCTGGTGCTACAACCTTAAGTCCAGGAATGTGAGTGAACCAAGACTCTAAAGATTGTGAGTGCTGGGCTGCAGAACCAACTCCGTTACCAGCTGCACATCGGACAGTCATTGGAACCTGACCTTTACCACCAAACATATAACGTGTTTTAGCAGCTTGGTTGACGATATTGTCCATGGCAATGACTGAGAAATCCATAAAGGTCATATCAACGATTGGGCGAAGTCCTGTCATAGCTGCTCCTGCTGCTGCTCCAGAGATGGCAGCTTCAGAAATCGGACAGTCACGGACACGTTCTGGACCAAATTCTTCGAGCATTCCAACAGAAGTTCCGAAGTCTCCTCCGAAGACACCGACGTCTTCTCCCATCAAGAATACATTTTCATCGCGACGCATTTCCTCAGACATAGCAAGGATAATGGTGTCACGGAACGACATTGTTTTTGTTTCCATTTTTATCTCTTTCTCCTTAGTCTGCGTAAATATCTTCAAATGCTGATTCTAGTGGTGGGAATGGGCTTTCTTCTGCAAATTTAACAGAAGCTTCTACTGCTTCCTTGACTTGTGCTTGGATTTCTTCCAATTCTTCGGCACTTGCAATGTTGTTCTCAACGAGATAGTTACGAAGGTTTTCGATTGGGTCTTTTTGTTTCCACAATTCCACTTCTTCACGAGTACGATATTTACCAGGGTCAGATGATGAGTGGCCAAGCCAGCGATAGGTTACACTTTCGATCAAGACTGGGCCATTGCCACCACGAACATGATCTACAGCTTTCTTAAATCCTTCATAGACATCGATGACGTTGTTCCCATCTTCGATAAACATTCCAGGAATTCCATATGCCGCACTACGTTGATGGATATGCTCTACATTGGTCATTTTCTTGATATCCGCAGAGATCCCATAACCGTTGTTAATGCAGTAGAAAACAACTGGCAAGTTCCAAATAGAAGCCATGTTGACTGCTTCGTGGAAGACACCTTCGTTGGTCGCACCATCTCCAAAGAAGCAAACGACGATTTTTCCAGTGTTTTGCATTTGTTGACTGAGGGCTGCACCGACAGCGATTCCCATACCACCACCAACGATACCATTGGCACCGAGGTTCCCAGCATCCAGGTCAGCGATGTGCATAGAACCACCTTTTCCTTTACAGGTTCCAGTGTATTTCCCGAGGATTTCAGCCATCATTCCGTTGAGGTCAATCCCCTTAGCAATAGCTTGCCCGTGTCCACGGTGATTTGAGGTAATCAGATCATCTGGATTAAGAGCCAGCATCGCTCCGACGTTAGCAGCTTCCTCTCCGACAGAAAAGTGAGTCATACCGGGAACTTTCCCCTTTTTCACTAACTGAGCGATTTTTAAGTCCATGCGACGGATTTCTTCCATCTTACGGAACATCTCTAGCAAAAGATTCTTATCTAAAGTTGACATAATCTTGCCTTTCTAACTTTGTACTTACCTTACTATTTTACCTTTTTTAGTATACGCTGTCAAAGTATTTGTTAAGAAAAATTCACAAAACACAAAAAAGAAATCCCCGAAGAAACAGGGTTTTCTTTAATTAGAATATTTTTTTCACAAACTTGTTTTCAATTTATTTTCCAAAAATTAGTTGGTTTTTTTCATGATCGTTTGCAAGCGCCATTGATAGAGGATAGCACTAACGACTAAACTCGCTATTAAACCAATCCAGTAAGAATAGGCTCCCAAAGTTGTTACTTGGTCTAAGAATAAACCTAATGGAATGGACACAGCCCAGTAAGCAATTACTCCAAGATAAAAGGGAACAACCGTGTCCTTATAACCTCTGAGAATTCCTTGCAAAGGAGCTGCAACAGTGTCAGCTAATTGGAAAAATAGACTATAGGTTAGGAAGGTAGATGTTAGTTTAATGAAGTCTGGGTTATTTCCATATAAACTGGCTACGGCATCTCTCAAGATATAGAGAAAGCTTAAGGTAAAACCTGCAAATATCAACGCTATCCAACGACCAATTTTGATATAGGTCTTGGCATCATCAAAACGCTTTGCCCCAACCTCATAAGAAACCACTATTGCCATAGCAGAAGAAATGCTTACTGGAAAGGCATACATGAGAGTTGAGAAGTTCATGGCTGACTGGTGGCTGGCAATAATCATAGACGAAAACTTTGCCATAATCAAACCAACGACTGAAAAAATAATCACCTCAGCAAATACCGTACCACCGATTGGTAAGCCCAAACGAATCCCTTCTTTGATCTTCACTAGATCAAGCGGAAGTGGTTTTTCCAAATGAAACTCTTTTAACTTTTTCTGCTTTAAAAGAATGATGACTGAGATTCCAAGGAGGCACCAATAAGCTAACGAAGTTCCTAGTCCTGCTCCTGCGCCACCAAGCTCAGGGAAACCGAAAGCTCCATATATCAAGAGATAGTTAAAACCACTATTGAGCGGAAGTAATAGGAGCATGAGGTACATAGATAGCTTGGTCAATCCAAGAGAATCCAACAAAGAGCGAATGACACTGAACAGCAACAAGGGAATAATTCCAATAGACAGGTACCAAAGATAGGAAACTGCAACTGCCGCCACTTGAGCTTCTAGTCCGATGTTGGTTAAGACAGGTGGCGCTAAGAATACTACCATTCCAAGCAAGACCAAAGACAGTCCGAAAGCCAAGTAGATAAATTGGTAAAAATCAGATGCTACTTCTTCCTTTTTGCCCCGTCCCAGATGATGGCCTATGATGGGAACCATGGCCGAAACAATCCCTGTTAAAAAAGTAAAGAAAGGATTCCATAGACTCGTTGCGGTTGACACCCCCGCCAAGTCCATGGTATTGTACTGCCCAGTCATGGTTGTATCAACAAAAGAGGCAGAATAATTGGCAAATTGATAGATCAGAATAGGGAAAAATATCTTAAGAAATAAGACAAACTTGTCTTTAAATTGATGGGTTGGATACATATACGCTCTCTATTCTTATAGTTTCTAGAGCAGAATCCCATCTAGTTTTGGTAGACAATTTGTCCCTTGCAGATGGTATATTTAACCTGCCCTTTTAAAGTTTCACCGATAAATGGGGAATTAGCTGCTTTTGACGCAAAATGGGAGTCCACAAGGCGGTCAGCCTTAGCGTCAAAGATAGTGATATCCGCTGGACCATTCTCAGCCAAGTAACCTGCTTCAAAGTTGTAAAGCTTGGCTGGATTGACAGTCATTTTTTCTAGCAATTCCATCAAGCTCAACTCACCAGCTTCCACCAAATAAGTCAAACCAAGAGAAAGAGAGGTTTCCAAACCTGTCATACCAGATGGTGCTTTGGTGATATCTTCAACATTTTTCTCATCTGCATGGTGAGGCGCGTGGTCCGTTGCGATAACTGTGATAACACCTGACTTGAGACCTTCGATAACGGCACGACGGTCTGACTCCAAACGAAGTGGAGGATTCATTTTGGCATTGCTTCCTTGAGTTAAAAGAAGAGCTTCTGTCTTAGAGAAATGCTGTGTCGCTACTTCTGCTGTGACCTGCGCACCTAGTCCTTGAGCAAACTCCACCACCTTGACACTTTCTTCCTTAGACAAATGCTGGATGTGAACATGGGCCTTGGTTGCATAGGCAATCATAACATCGCGCGCAATCATAGCGTACTCAGCCACTCCTGTCGCTCCACAGATATGGAAATGTTCTTTAGCGATGTTTTCGTTAAAGCCAAGAATTCCATTCAAACCTGGATCTTCCTCATGAAGGCAGATAAAGGTATTGAGTTTTTTGGCTTCTACCATTGCTTCCTTAACCACTTTACTACTTTCAAGCGGAATTCCATCATCTGAAAAACCAACGGCTCCAGCTTCTAAAAGAGCCTTAAAGTCTGTCAAGTCTTGGCCATTAAAGTTCTTGGTAATAGTCGCAACTGTCTTGACGTTAATCTTTTCCTTGGCAGCAGACTGGAGAACTTCTTTCAAAGTCTCTACGTCCGAAATGGTTGGACTAGTATTAGCCATCATGACAACCGTTGTAAAACCACCTGCAGCAGCCGCTAGTGCCCCAGTATGGATGTCCTCCTTGTGGGTTTGACCAGGTTCACGGAAATGAACATGAATATCCACTAGTCCAGGCGCAACTACAAGACCAGTAGCATCAATTAGCTCTGCTCCTTCTTCCTTGATTTCGGCATCTATTTTGACAATTTTCCCATCTTGCACTAAAACATCACACACTTGATCCAAACCAGACTTGGGATCCATTACACGACCATTTTTGATTAGTAGCATTTGCTTTCTCCTTTATTCATAGAAATCAACTTGGGTATCCAATAATTTATCCCCATCATAAACAAACTTGGCTGAAAAGAAGGGTTTATCTTCTAAAAGCCACTCAACAAAAGTGTGATCACCCTCCCAAGTTGGCTTGCTCAAAACTTCATCATAGGGAACCCATTCTAAAGTTCCCTCGTTGCAGTCAATCAAGTCACCCTCAAACTCCGTCACCTTAAAAACATAGGTGTACCAGTCTAAATCTGGTGTGAATTCTGGAAAAGTGATAACACCTTTTAGAACCGGCTTGGCTTTGAGCCCTGTTTCTTCGAGGATTTCACGCGCTGCACATTCCTGTGGAGTCTCACCTCGCTCTAGCTTACCACCCACACCAATCCATTTGCCTTCGTGGACATCATTGGGCTTCTTATTACGATGGAGCATGAGCAGTTCTTTTCCGTTATCAATGTAGCAAATCGTCGCTAACTGAGGCATATTCTCTCCTTATCTAAGCCAATCGATTGGCTCTTGTCCTGTCTCTTTTAAGAATGCATTAGCCTTAGAAAAAGGCTTGGAACCCCAAAATCCTCTGTAAACAGATAAAGGACTTGGGTGAGCTGATTCGATAATCAAGTGGTGAGGATTGGTAACCAAGGCTTTCTTCTTACGTGCATAGGCTCCCCAGAGTACAAAAACGACTGGTCTGTCTAGATTATTAACAACCTGAATCACAGCATCCGTAAAAGGCTCCCAAATCTGCCCAGCATGACCATTGGCCTGTCCAGCAGGAACAGTCAAACAAGCATTGAGAAGTAAGACTCCTTGCTCAGCCCAAGCTGTCAAATCATGGGATGCTTTAACTCCGACATCATCTGCTAATTCTTTCAAGATATTTTGCAAGGATGGCGGAGCTGGAATAGCATCTGGAACCGAAAAACTCAAGCCCTGCGCCTGACCTGGCCCGTGATAAGGATCCTGCCCCAGAATCACCACCTTAACTTCTTCCAGAGGAGTAGTCAAGAGAGCCTGAAAAACCTTTTCCTTAGGTGGATAAACAATTCCCTGGGCATAGATCTGCTCCATAAACTGATTGATTTTCCCAAAATAACCCTCAGGTAATCGCTCCTTAATCAGAGCATGCCAAGATGAGTGTTGCATCTTTTTCTCCTTTACCGTATCCATCTAAAAGCACGTTTTAATTCATCCATACCATTCTCAAAAAAGCATAGGCCGTGTGCAAGTATAATCTTATCAGGTTTCCAGTTTAACATACGGGAAAAAGACATTCTTGCTTCCCTTTGTCTTCCTAAAAAAGTCATCCGATAATCGATAGGAGTTTGTCCATCAGGAGCTGTTACACGGGCTAAACGATAGATTTTTCTTCGGATTGGACTAGCTATCTTTTCCGGTTCAAAATTCTCTATAAGGTCCGTTACAATGAGTGTTTTAGTCGATTTATGAAAAAACACCACTTCTTCAATCGCAGAACTTCCCTTAAAAATAAGTTGATCAATCTCATCAGACCATAGGTCAGGAGCCTTATCTGTTAAGGGAGCATCGAATACCACCTTGACATTCTGACTTTTCGCTCTCTCTTCAACTCCTGGACTAGACCATGTTTGCGCATGAGGATATCTTTTTTTCCAATCTGCAATATAGGCGTAGTGAATCTTATTTGGTGAAATCAGGTAAGCGACTCTTCCCAAAGCATCCAGTTCAGTAAAGAGCTCCTCGTTTGGCGCGATTGGAGAATGAATCCAAAGTTTTCCATCCTTTAACTTAACCACCGTCATACGTGTCTGAAAAGGTAGTTTGAAGCCCTTCATATCCATTTGAATCAAATCACCGTCTACTATCCAGATATTTTGATCAACTTCCTTTAGTGTATACAATGGTTCATAAAGAGAAAGTTCTGGTCTTGACATCGTTTATCACTCCTTCGTTTTTACTGCTTCTATTATAGCAAAAAGTGGCTATCTAAACCACTTTTTACAGTTCTTATATATACTGTTATTGACCCAATTATTTGACATTAGTATTCACAGTATCAATCAGCCATTAAAAACTTTTCGATTGTATCAATAGCATAGGAAAGTTGATTATTTACAGATTTCATCCGTTCAAAATTAGTGCCCATATAGTAGAGTTCAGATAAACCACCCCTAGGGAGAAAGAGTGAATAGTGGATATTCATCTTCTCTCGAGTACTTAACTCTATATGATTGCTTATGATATACTTTAACTCTTTTAACGAATTTACTTGAGCAACCACACCTTTTAACTGATACTGCTCGATGAGATTTAGTAAGTTATCAATCTCTTCAATGACTTTAATTTCCATATCAACACCTCTTAGGGAAATCACTACATAGCATCCAAACAACCCAGCAAGTCTTGGTAAGAATGAACTTCGTAAGTCGGCTGAGCTTGTGTGTGATTTTCGAGGTGATGGGGATTGTACCAGATAGTATCAATTCCAGCATTATTACCACCTTGAATGTCGGCGGTTAGAGAATCTCCGATCATCAGCGCCTTTTCTTTATCAAATCCAGCAATCTCTTGACCGATTTTTTCATAGAATAGTGCATCAGGTTTTTGCGTTTGCAACTGCTCAGAGATAAAGACTTGGTTGAAATAGGGAGCCAGACCTGATTCAGCCAAACGACCTGTCTGAATAGCAGTAATGCCATTTGTCGCAGCGTACAGCTCATAATCACGCTCAATGAGACAGTCCAAAAGTTCATGAGCACCCGAAAGAGTTTGTCCCTGTTTGGCTAAGTAAAATTGGTAACGCTGAGCAAGTAACCTACCGTCTTTTTCCTGTCCAAAATGGGCAAATAAACGAGAAAAGCGCGTGTTAACCAGCTCTTGTTTACTGATTTTCTTTTGTTCCAAGTCCTTCCAGAGAGCCTTGTTCATAGGAACGTAGTATTCTTTATAGACTTGAATATCCGCAACTCCTTCTTCCTTTAGAAGTTGCGTCAAAGCCACATCCTCAGCAGCATCAAAATCAAGCAAGGTGTGATCAAGATCAAAAAGTAGAAATTTGTAGAACAATTTGAAGGTTTTCCTTTCTGAAATGAATTGATATTCACGATGATAAAATAGTTGAATTAAGAATATCAGGATGAAAGCAAATTATTCAGACTTCAAAACCACCTTCAAGAATAAATCGCTTGAGTAAATCTGATGTTTTTACATTTACCTTAAACGTTGTCAGTGTATTTCCAGCTATATTTTCAAAATACGACTTAGCCTTCTGTTTATCAACAGAATTTTTTAAAAGATCAAAACGACCAAATTCATTTAATGTTATTTCAGTCAACTTCATAGACATCATTTGTCTTAACAGTTCTTCATCAAGACCAAAGGTATCGCTTAAACGTTTAATTCGATCATAATGAATTTGAACCTGATAGTCATTAATGTAGTCACGAAGTGTCAGTGTACTATCTACCTCTATCTCCCCATTTTGAATATCGTGTAAGATTAAATTTGCAATTTTTTGCTCTTCCTGTGTCAGGGTTGCAAAGGTTTTGTGCAGTTCATTCAAAAGACTTTCAGATTCCTCCGTTCCCAAAGCTTTAATATACTTTTGGAAACGAGAATTCATATAGTCAGCATCAATCATTCCAGTATCTATTTCAATTATAGAGGTTGACAAATCAAATGGTACATCACCTGGACCTTTGCCTCCACCCCCATTACTCATCAGTTCCTTATAGCGAATAACTAAAATGTTATACGTCGTCTCATCGCATACTACATCCACTACTGATTTTTTCTTTCCAGCACCTTTTGAAATTTCGTAGTGTAATTTAGACCATTTAAAGCCTTGAATTCGAGCTGCTTCAAGATAATCGTTAAACGAATTAAATAGTTTAGCAAATTTTGCTTTTTCACTTCTCTCAGCAGGAAGTTTCTCAAAATTTTCTACACCGGAACTTTCAAAAATTTCTCGAATCTGATAAAAAAGAGCATTTAGCATTACTAAATTCTGATCTAACTTATTGACAAAAAGCTCTACAGGACTGTCGCCTGAATAAAGCTGAACTGCATCTTCAATATTACGTTCCATAGTGTGAGGCTTACGATAATAGCGGATGGTACCAAATGGTTTATCCTCTCCAAAAATCCTATTAGTTCGAGAAAATGCTTGGATAATCAGTTCATCCTTCATCAACTGGTCTACATAAAGAGTATTAACCCATTTAGAATCAAAACCTGTTAACATTTGATTTACAACGATAAGTAAGTCTAATTGCTTTTCTGGCTCTCTTTCAATCCATTTATGCTGGTGTTTATGCGCCAAACGATTAGAAACATCCTTTTTGAAACGATCATGAGATGCCAAAGTGTAAAGTTGACCATACTGTTTCTCATAATCCGTTAGAATCTCTACAAGAGCATCTTCTTTATAATCAAAGTCGTCATTATTATCAACATTTGGATCAAATAACGCTGTTACTCTTAACTCAGGCTTTATTGCTTTCAGCAATCGATAATAAGAAATAGCTTCTTGGATACTGCTAGTCGCAAAAATAGCATGGAATTTTCCGTTACGACTCAAGGTTAGCCAATTATCACAGATGTCCTTCGCAACAGCTTTCTGATAGTCAGGTGTTAGATATTGATTTTTTGGTATGTAGTCTTCAATTCCTTTGATGTACTTCTCTTTTCTATTCATAAAGCCTGCCATCTTGACTTTTGAACCATCCATAAAGTGATAGTAGACTTTACTCTTTTCTGGCTTACTAACTGCTTCTTCTACACTAGAAGCGTTCGCCTGATCTAGGGCTACTTTTTCTCTGATTTCACGATCCTTATAGATTAAGACTTTATAAGGATCAAAACCTAAAACATTTTTATCGCGAATTCCATCTGCGATGGTGTAATGATGTAATTCTTGACCAAAAATCGAAGTTGTTGTATTCTTTTTTCGCTCATTTTCCTTTTTAATAGGCGTACCAGTAAAACCGAAGAACAGAGCTTGAGGAAAGGTCTCTTTAATGGTAATCATCATCTCACCAAAAGTAGAGCGATGAGCCTCATCGATGATAAATACAATCCTATTCTTTCTCATCTCTTCCAGCTCTGCATCGGTCATCCCGTCCTCCTCTTTGATATTACTCATTTTTTGAATGGAGGTAACAATCAAAGTATTTTCGGGAGACTTACTTTTCAAGCGAGTCTTGAGCATAGTGGTATTTTTTGTTTCTTGAACTGATTCTCTCTCCTCTGCAAAACCTCGATATTCTTTTATAGACTGAGTGCCTAGTTCAATTCTATCCAATAAAAATATTACTTTATCTGCATCTTTTGAGTTAGCAATTAGCTGGGCAGCTTTAAAACTAGTCATGGTCTTGCCAGATCCTGTTGTATGCCAAATAAAACCACCAAGCTGATTGCGATCAGCCCACTTATTTTTAGCTACCCGGTCAGAAATTGCTGCAACTGCATAGTATTGGTAGCTACGTAAAACTTTTAAAATTCCATCCGACTGGTCAGCTATAGTGTAATAACCGATTAGCTGATGCGCCATCGGAATTGACAAAAGATAAACAGCAATATCTTTCCAGTTGTTGATTAACTCATTATTAAAATCTTCCCAATGGAAATAATAATCTGGATTAAAACGTCCATCCGGTCCTGGATTGGCAAAGTAGACAGTTTCATTAGGCTCCATGGCCACAAAGATTTGAACCAAAGAGAAGAACCCTGTGAAAATGCCCTCTCTGGCATACTTTTCGATTTGTGCTGTGGCCTGACTTACTGGAACACCATTGCGTTTTAGCTCCAAGTGAAATACTGGCATTCCATTAATCAAAAGCATCAAATCGCCTCGTCTATCATGGAGAATGGGAGATTTTGTTGGAAATTGAGGTTGTCTTGCAATCTGATAGCGACTTGAACCTGCAGCAATCTCCTTACGGTTATAGATTTTGAGACTGATCTCTTTTCCGAAATGCTCAGGATCTGCTGGATTGTCTCTTTTGACTGAGACAGAACCTCCGTTAATAAAACCATTCAGTTTTAGTGGTGTTCGGAGATTTTCAATCTGCTCTAAAATCTGAGTCATTTCACCGTCTGTTAAAGGCTGGTCATTGAGACGGTCGCGTTCACGGTTGTTATCAAAGAGAATCTTGGCCCAATTCTCAATCAGATCCTGCTCAGTAGGGTAATAGAGGATTTCTTTTTCCCAACCCTTTGTAAAAAGTACCTCTATCAAGGCCTGTTCAAAATCAGCTTCTTTGCTAAAAACAGTCATCTGTAACTCCTTTACATCATCATTTGTTCAAGTAAAGCTTTTTTCATATTCTGCAGTTTGTCCAGTCTACGCTGTTGAAGGGCAATGAACTTGTCTAGGTCTTGGAAGAGGGATGACAGGATGGAAATCTCTCTAAAATCATTAGGGATAACTAAACTAATCTCTGACATTACATTATTCATTAGTTTCGGGTTGCCAACTTTTGAAACATATTTCCAAGCTTCGTTATTTAATATTTCTGCAATCACTTTATTAGCAAAACCTTCATCAGACAATAAAACGCCGTTCACATTTGTACTATAAAATTTTCCTTCCCTATAATTTACCGTTCCGGCATTTGCTCCATCAGTTGTCCAAGTTATTGCTGTTTCAAATAAATATTTATCATAATATCCTAACAATCCTTCATTTTTGGTTTGAGAAGAATATACGGGATATTTATGAGTATCTGTTTTTTCTTCTGATATCTCCGTTGTTGCTAGTACTTGTCCCCTAGTAACTCTAAAAATATCTGAAACTTTCACTTCCTTCCACTCATCTTCAAACCCTGCGAAGCGAAGGACTGGTTTCTTTTGTCCTTTGGCTGGGGAGAGGAGCTTGAGGTAGGTTTTCTTCTGCTCTTTGAGAACCTCTAACTTACGCTGTTGAAGTGTAATGAGCTTGTCCAGATCTTGGAAGAAGTTGCCAATGGCCCTTTGTTCGGGTGGGGTAGGGAGAGAGATTTTTGTTTCTAAAATATTTTTATTATAGAGTCGCTTAATTGTAGTTCCTTCAATGCCAGACCAAGTTACGATAGAATAAAATTGTTTTAAAAAACTGTTCTCAATTTTACCTGAATGATTTAGCCAAACAATATTAGAATCTTGGTAATATTCTTCTTGTCCACTATACTCTACAACGCGTCCGATGCTGCCAGATGCAGATATAAGCAAGTCACCTTTATTAGGATATGGATATTTAGCCTTATACTCTTCAAACTTTTTTCTGGTTATATAAGTATCTGCTTTTCCACCAAAAGTTCCGATTTTGAAAAAAGGAATTTCAAAGTTTTCGGAAGTCTCTTCTTTAAATATTCGCTTGCACATCTCAACGGAACCTAAATCCCCCAACTTTCGCTTTTTCCACACATCATCTAAAAATTCTTTGAAACGAATAGCTGGTGCTTTTCTTTCTTCCGTCATCCTATTTTCCATTTAGGAGATTTTGAAACTCCCTCAATCCTTTCATATCAAATTCTGCCCCTTCCAACTGGTCAATCATATCAGATAGACTTTGCTCGACAGCTGCTAGCTCTTTGCTGACATCTTCAAAAGTTTCCGAGTATTTATCCGCTACTCCTGTGACATGTTTTATTAGCTGAGTAAATAAGACATCTGGTAATTGATTCAGCTGCTCAACGACCGGAACAATCCATTTCTTCTCAAGCAGTTCATTGGCTTCCTCATCTGACAAGCTTTCAATAACTTGCTTCGTTTTCAAATGAAGCTCTTTCTCTGCTTTCTTAACTATAGCAGCTAGTTGCTTTTCTTCGTCTTGAAGTTCAATGACATTCTGTAAAGTAGCCTCAAAGCTTCCTTCTTCAAAAACTGTTTGACGTTGCAACCACAGGATATAGCTTCTCACACTAACTACTCCGTAAGTTTTGTCTTTTAATGTCTCCATTGATGACCAGGATACTTCAGGGTGAGCAGCTATAAAATCCATTTTTTCTGCTTTCTTAGCTTTCCTATCTAACAGATCGAGATAAGTTCTTAAAGTCGAAATCTCCAAGCTATCCACTTCGGCATAAATATCCTCCAGCAATAGATTGACTTCCTTAGTGATAAAACCATCTTGCTCGTCAGTTAAAATCTGAAGTTCTTTTTCTTCTTCAGAAAGATTATCAATCAATTGAACATATGTATCCTTAATCTCTTGCAACCTAGCTTTTTGAGCTTTTATCTGCTCCAATTCTTCTGTAAGGTGGACCTCTTGAACCAACTCAAAAGGTAGTATGCGACCTATCCAGCCTTCCTGTTGTTCTTCTGGTTCTTTTCCCTTCTTTTTCTTTATGACAATATTTGGATCCACGCGCTTAACAGTTTGAAATCCTTCAGTCTGTATCATCTCCAAATCCTGAGAAATTTCCTGCCATCCATCGTCTAAAAGTTGATAGGCAGTGTAAGGATCAACTATGGGATAGTCATATAAATTCTTGAATAGCTGCTGACTAATCACAGACTCGGCCTGGGGTAAAGAAACAGATAAAGCCTGAACTACCAAATAATCATATAGGTATGTAGAAAACGATTCAAAGCTCTGATGATAATCGGATAAGAATTTTTTTATATCCTTATTATTTAAAATCACTTGTTTTAAGTCTGGACTTTTAAACTCGACATAAGGAGATCCATCATCTTCAAAAAGGTCAGAAAATAAACTGGGGAAAGCGCACCAAAAAGGATCTAATTTGGCCAGCTCTGATTTAGGAATTCCCCCATACATAGAAGCATAAATATCCCAAGATTCCTGAGGTTCAGATGAATCAACATAACGTGGGATGTTAAGGTTATAGTCTTGCTGGCGAAGCTCTTCTTTTGATACCAGACGAGAATATCCCTCTATCGTTTCACGATTATTTACAATATCAACAATCTTCTTAATGTCAGAAGCACGAAGTTGGTTGTTTTTCCCAACTTTTACAAAGCCTTTAGAGGCATCTACAATCAAGATATCATCTCTATCTCTATGCTGTTTTAGCACCATAATAATCGTAGGAATCCCTGTACCAAAAAAGATATTTGAAGGCAGACCAATAATTGCATCAATCTTATTTTTTTCGATTAAATTCATACGAATTTTTCTTTCTTCGCCCCCTCGAAAAAGAACACCATGAGGAAGAACAATAGCCATAATGCCATCCGGCTTTAAATGGTATAAATCATGAAGCAAAAAAGCGTAATCTGCTTTGGTTCGAGGAGCTAAACCAAAACCAAAGTAGCGGGGATCATCTTCTTTATGTTCAGAATCCCATTTCTGCGAATAAGGTGGATTTGAAACAACAGCATCAACGTAGAGTGGATTATAAGTATTCACAGGATCGTTTTCATTAAAATAAGGCCAGTCATCCTCCAAGGTATCCCCGTTTCGAGTGATAATATTGGATGGCAAAATTCCTCGCATAATCAAATTCATACGTGTCAAATTGTAGGTGTTGCTCTTTAATTCTTGGGCATAATATTGGATTTTATTTTCCCCTTGGATAAATTTTGAAGCAGATTGCCCGATGTTGATGAGCAAAGAGCCCGATCCACTAGTCGGATCATAAATTTTAATCTCATCTTTATCATGGAGATGATGGGCCACAATTTCAGAGATTAGTACAGAGACTTCGTGAGGGGTATAAAACTCCCCTGCCTTTTTACCAGCATTTGCTGCAAACATGCTAATCAGATATTCGTAAATGAAGCCCAAAACATCGTAGTCTCTTCTCCCTTCCATAGGAATTGACTTAATTAATGTAAGAAGTCTGCTAATAGCTTTTGTCTGAGAAGCAGATGATTCTCCAAGCTTACTTAGGCCAGTTTGGAGAGTATCAAAGACGCCATCAAAAACATGTTTATGTCCTTTACCAATTAATCGATTAAATGCTGACAAGGCATCTCGAACATTCGATACATCGAAATCAACCCCTTTTTTAATCCAAGTAGAAAAGAGATTATCATAACTGATAAAATAACCAATTTTTTCTTGTATATATTTTACAGTTTCTTCATCAGACTCTGATAAATCAGATAGATCGTCACCGTATCCTTCTTGAGAAAGGAATTGTTCTTCTTTATCTGATAAAAACTTGTAAAACATAAATCCTAGAATATAATCTTTATATTCGTTGGCTTCTATTTTAGAACGCATTTCATTGGCTGATTCCCAAATTTTTGCAGCTAATTGTTGCTTATTCATATTTGTATCCTATTAATCTAAAATATATTTACTTTCTATTATACCACAAGTAGCAAAAAGCAGTTCTTCATTTTACGAAAAACTGCTTTTACTAACTAGTTTTTAATGCATAGAGTCATCTCTTTGTTCTCTACTTTACATATAAATCTTTAAAGAGACCGTCCACTTCTGCTATTTGATAGAGCAAGTTGGATAGTTCTTGGTAATCTTCTTTTAAACATGAAAGGTGGGCTTGACCAAATAAAGAAGCCAACTCCTCTTTTAATCTTGCCCCTTCTGGATCATGATCTTTTAAAAATTTACTGAGATAGAGACTTCGAACAGCCGCAAGTTTAAAGCTGAAATATTGATGCAATTGTTTTTGCTCGGTATTTAAGCCGTTTTCAGCAACTGCTTTTGCATAGCATTTCAAAACACCGTTTTGACCATTCAGATATCGGGACTTTATAATCTTTGCTGTTTCCTGATAGATTTCAGTCTGACTAGGAGTCTTGAGCCGCTTAAAATTCCCCCACATGGAGTAGGCTCCACGCTTATAGTCAATAGCCTCTGCCTTCCAGGCTTCTAGTATGTCATTAAAAGCAACCTTCATACAGGCAAAACCATCTGGATCGTGCAAATAGAGATACCGATCATCAATGTCATACACGGTTACAAAATGATCCACACCATAAAGGATTGTGTGATTGGGGTTGTAGGTCAGATGGCCCATATCAAGAGGTCCCAGTACGACAGGTCCATTGAACAGAAACGTTTCCAACTTTCTTTTAATCTCTTCCAAATCTACTTCTGCTCCATTCTTTAGATAGAAATCCTCATAGTCAAATCCAAGTATTTTTAAAGAATGAGAGATAGAAAGATCTGGCATACCATTATCAAAGAATACTAGAGGGTGTTGTTCATCTTCCTTTACGATACTAGCGCCATTGCCCATTACCATGATTGCCTCTAAAAACTCTGCTTTAAAGTCATAACCATAGGCATCCAGTGCCATTGCCAATGAATAGCTATAGCAAAGCGACACATCTCCAAAATACATCTGCATATTCCTGCCTCCTTATCTTCTATGGGACTATTATACCGAGAAAACTATTCTCATGCCCCATAAAATCCAAACGAAAATTATGGTATGTTTGATTTATAGACATGAATTTCTTTATACTTAAATTTAAATTGAATTGTAATTCTTTTTTGCATAAGTTATTTCCCAAACAAAGCAAAACTCTGTAAAAGATACCTTCTACAGAGTCAGCTTTCCATCTTTATAAAAAATAGAAAATTATCTAGTCCTTGCTTACTGGTATCCAGAGTTCCATTTGATAGTCTGGTGACGACATATCTCCTTCGGTATAGACTTCAAAGTCTGGTGAGCCTGAGTGGCGATAGCCTGTTTCTGGGAAAAAAACCTCCAAAACATACTTCCAAGCATTGTGAATACTAGCTGGTATAGGGCCTTTGACAGGAACGATAGCATATTCAGCTTCTGGAATTTCTTTGATGGACAGATCTAGTTCTTCTGCTTTCGCTTTATCCGTCACATCATAAGCAGCCATGTAGTTGATGATTTCGCCTTCTTTGACATCCGAGCAGACGCCAAAGTATTGGCCACTACCTAAACTTTCTAAGCTTTCAAAACTGTGATGGGCATAGAGTTGCTCCCAAGCAGACGGGCATTTGCTATTGTCAATAGCTTCCAATAGGACGCCTGCCACGATAAATGCAGGCTTCTTTTGAATCTTGATATCCATGTTCTTTCCTCCTGTGATTTTTAAGGATAATTGAAGCTTAGGAAAGACCCGATAAGGTTTTCCATTTCGAACTTCTGAGGGAGTTGCGCCATGGAATTTCTTAAAGGCCGCACTAAAAGCATCCGAAGAGTCATAGCCATATTTCATTGCTATGTCAATGACTTTCTCAGAGCTTTCCCGCAAATCCATCACAGCCTCTGACAGCCTGCGATTGCGCAAGTATTCTGCTAATGTCATATCTGCCAGGATAGAAAATAGCCTGCTAAAGAGAGGGTAAGAATAGCCCGATAGCTGCTGAAATCTTTTCATATCCACTTCTCCAGTCAGCTGCTGCTCCAAATAATCCATGGTTTGATTGAATTGATGCATCATATTCTTCTTTTCTTACCTCCATAAGATACAAAGGTCATTAAAAGTAAAGTGAAAATAGGAAAATTAACGCTGGTGCTTCTGATTCTAGGCAATTTTTTCTTTTTCGCATAAGCTTTTAGGCTGTGTTCAATTCTATCTATATTCTAACAAATATAAGATACTTCCAACCTAGAATCTTTGTACAAGATTTAAAGGTTCAAATTCTTATAACTTATCTTTTAATTTCTCAACAAAGAGATAGGCTGCTGGGCAGGTCAAGGTATTCTTAATCGTCAGATGATTAATTTGATAAATCTTCTTGCGATCTGTATGAGGGAACTCGCGGCAAGCCTTTGGTCGAACGTCGTAGATTGAGCAGAGATTGTCTCCTCCTAGAAAGGGGCAAGGCATGGATTTGAAAACCTTGTCCCCATCTTCATCTACCTGAAGGAATTCCGCTTCAAAAGCTGGTAATTTCATCTTAAAATACTTAGCGATACGGGTGATATCTGCTTCTTTAAAGTCTGGTCCCAAAGTCTTACAACAGTTAGCGCAGGCGGTACAATCAATCTCAGCAAAGACTTCTTGGTGAATCTGCTGCGCAATCTTATCTAAGTTTTTAGGTGGCTTTTTCTTTAGATTGGCTAAAACTTTGCGATGTTCCTTCTGCTTTTGCAAAGCTAGCTGGTGGTAATACTCAATATCAATCTCTTTAAACATAATTTCTTCCTAATACAAGTTTTTAGTCTATTATACCATAAACACTGCCCCCTTTTATGCCCCTCAAACACAAAAAAAGCCCTTCGGATAAAATCCGAGGGGCTAAAAACGTTGTTAAATCAACGATTATTTTTTCAAGTTGTAGAATGATTTCAATCCACGGTATTCAGCTACTTCACCAAGTTGGTCTTCGATACGAAGCAATTGGTTGTATTTAGCGATACGGTCTGTACGTGAAAGTGAACCAGTCTTGATTTGTCCTGCGTTAGTTGCAACTGCGATGTCAGCGATTGTTGAATCTTCAGTTTCACCTGAACGGTGTGATACAACAGCAGTGTAACCAGCTTCTTTCGCCATTTCGATAGCATCGAATGTTTCAGTAAGAGTACCGATTTGGTTAACTTTGATAAGGATTGAGTTAGCAGCACCTTCTGCAATACCTTTTTCAAGGTAAGAAGTGTTTGTTACGAAGAAGTCGTCACCAACCAATTGTACTTTACCACCAAGACGTTCAGTAAGAGCTTTCCAACCGTCCCAGTCGTTTTCATCCATACCATCTTCGATAGTGATGATTGGGTATTTGTTTACCAATTCTTCAAGGTAGTCGATTTGTTCTGCAGCAGTACGTACAGCAGCTCCTTCACCTTCGAATTTAGTGTAGTCGTAAACTTTACGTTCTTTATCGTAGAATTCTGATGATGCACAGTCAAATCCGATAAATACGTCTTTACCAGGAACATATCCAGCAGCTTCGATCGCAGCAAGGATAGTTTCAACACCGTCTTCAGTTCCTTCAAAACGAGGAGCGAATCCACCTTCGTCACCTACGGCTGTTTCAAGACCACGAGATTTAAGGATTTTCTTAAGAGCGTGGAAGATTTCAGCACCCCAACGAAGAGCTTCTTTGAATGATGGTGCACCAGCAGGTACAATCATGAATTCTTGGAAAGCGATTGGAGCATCTGAGTGAGAACCACCGTTGATGATGTTCATCATTGGAGTTGGAAGAACTTTAGTGTTGAATCCACCAAGGTAGCTGTAAAGTGGGATTTCAAGGTAGTCAGCAGCAGCACGAGCTACAGCGATAGACACACCAAGAATTGCGTTTGCACCCAATTTACCTTTGTTAGGAGTACCGTCAAGTGCGATCATAGCACGGTCAATAGCTTGTTGGTCACGTACATCGTAGCCGATGATAGCTTCAGCAATGATGTTGTTTACGTTGTCAACAGCTTTTTGTGTACCAAGACCACCGTAACGAGATTTGTCACCGTCGCGAAGTTCAACTGCTTCGTGTTCACCAGTAGAAGCTCCTGATGGAACCATACCACGTCCGAAAGCACCTGATTCAGTATAAACTTCTACTTCAAGTGTTGGGTTACCGCGTGAGTCTAGGACTTCGCGAGCGTAAACATCAGTAATAATTGACATTTTTTACTCTCCTTTGAGTTAAATTTTTTACACCTCTATGATACCTTAAAAATAAGAGTTTTTCAAGAAAAAACGTTATCTTTGTGCAAATTTTCCTTAACTTTATAAAGTAATCGCTTTCTTTTGTCTGTTTTCTTGCGATTTTTGTGATATACTGTTTTTATGACAGATTTATCAAAACAACTACTAGAAAAAGCTCATGGTGGGCCGAAATTAAACCCTGACGAACAACGCCGCTATCTCGGGACTTTCGAGGAAAGAGTTCTTGGCTACGCGGATATCAGTACTGCCAATAGTCCTGAATTAGAACATGGATTTTTCTCTATTTTAGAGGGTTTTCAAGAAAAGGTAGAGATACTTTTTGTGAAAATCTCACCAAGTATCGAGTTTGACAAACAGGTCTTTTACTTAAGACAAGCAAAGGAAAGCAACTGTCAGGCGACTATTGTTTCAGACGATCATATCACCTCTCCTTTCGGTCTTGTCATTCATACAAATGAACCTGTTCAAGTAGACGAAAAGGACCTTAGACTTGCTTTCTCAAGCCTCTGGGAGGAGAAAAAGGCTGAGGCTCCTAAAGAATCTATCTGGAAAAAATGGTTTGGTTAATGATTTCTCATATTTAATAAACGACCAATATTAGTAGCTGTGTGCTCCAAATGGAGACTTGCATTTTTCAGACTGTCTTCCAAAGGTTCACTTTTCTCTAGGATAGAGAAAGCTGCTTGTATATTTTCGAATGGTAGGGAAGGTAAATCCTCGGAAAGACTACCACAAATAGCAATAACAGGAACTCCGTTAGGGGTTCTTTTTGCTACTCCCATAGGAGCTTTTCCAACAAAGCTTTGACTGTCCAGTCTGCCTTCTCCAACGATAACTAAGTCAGCACCTGCAATCTTCCTGTCAAAGCCAATTAAATCCAAGCAAGTATCAATCCCAGATACGATACAGGCCTCAGCAAAGGCACAGAGCCCAGCCGCAATCCCACCGCCGGCTCCTGCTCCATTGAGAGACAGGGTTGATGGTGAAAATTTTTCATAGAACTCCTGTATAGCCAGATCTACTGTCTCAAACAAAGCAGGATCCAAGCCCTTTTGTTTTCCAAATGTATAGGTCGCCCCTTGATGACCACATAAAGGGCTCACGACATCTGCTAAAATGCGGATTTTCACATCTTCAGGAATCCTATACAACTCGCTGTCTGAAACTGACTCAAACTCAAGCAAAGTCTGACCGCAAGCTGGCAATTCTTTTCCATTCTTATCATAAAAGTGATAACCCAAAGCAGCTGCAATGCCAATGCCACCATCATTACTTGCCGTACCACCTACACCGATATAGATTTCTTTCATCTCTTGATCAACGAGATGGCGGATCAATTCTCCGATACCGCGAGTTTGGATGTGGAGAGGGTTTCGTTTCTCCCGCGGAATCTTTCCAAGACCAACCAAGTCAGCAACTTCGAAGAGCGCTATTTGATCTTTTTGAAAGTAGCGCATGGATTCTTTTAGCCCAAAAGGCCCCGTAACCTCTTGCCATTTTTCTTCGAGTTCAAGAGAATGTCGAATAGCGTCTACGGTTCCTTCCCCACCATCGCCTACAGGGCAAAGCAGACATTCTACATCTGCTATCGATTTTTGGAATCCTCTTTTTATAGCTTGAGCGACCTCTTCTGCCGTCAAACTTTCTTTAAAAGAATCGGGTGCAATTACAATTTTCATAGTTCCCTCTCATTCTAAGAAATCAATCAAAGGTAGAACTTCCAAAAAATCCCTCGTATCTATATGAGAAGCTATCTCTGTTTTTACGACCTCTTTGGCACAAAATGCAATACCACGTCCTGCTGACTTTAACATCAAGAGGTCATTGGCACCATCACCGATGGCAAAAGTTCTTTCTTTGGGAAGTCCTAATTCCTTTCTCCATTTCTCAAGAGTAGCATTTTTTACTTGACCTGTCACAATTTCACCAACTAATTTACCTGTTAAAAATCCGTCTTTGACTTCCAACTGGTTAGCGGAGAAATAGGAGATACCAAGGGATTCTGCTAATCTCTCAACTATTGGTGCAAATCCACCAGACACTAGACCGACTAGGATGCCCTTCTTTTGAAGTATGGAGATAAATTCTTGAGCATTCTTAGACAGATGAATGGATTTGAAGACAGTATCAAAGACTGAAATCGGAAGACCTTCTAACAAAGCCACTCTCGCTCGTAAGCTTGTTTCAAAGTCCAGTTCGCCTCGCATTGCCTGGCTTGTAATCTGCGATATTTCTTCTTCGCAACCTGCTTCTTTTCCTAAAAGATCAATCACCTCTTCTGCTATCAGGGTGCCATCAACATCCATGACACACAGGCCTTTTACTTGAGACATCAGTTCTCCTCTCTAATACTCAATGAAAATCAAAGAGCAAACTAGGAAACTAGCCGTAGGCTGTACTTGAGTACGACAAGGCGACGTTGACGCGGTTTGAATTTGATTTTCGAAGAGTATAAATAGCCCAAAAATCGTATGAAGTTATCATACGATTTTATCTATTAGTTGACTAAACTATGGTACAAGTCCAGGTAAGATTTGCAGGCTGTATCCCATGAGAAATCACATTCCATAGCTTGTTTTTGTAGATTTCTCCAAACTTCCGGCTGGTAGTTATAAACATCCAAGGCTGTTTGGAAACTCCAGTTAAGCCAGTAAGGTGTTAAATTATCAAAGCTAAATCCAGTTCCAGTTCCTTCGATCGGATTGAAGGATTGAACTGTATCACGCAAACCACCAACCTCATGAACCAATGGTAGAGTTCCATAGCGCATCGCCATCATTTGAGACAAGCCGCATGGTTCAAAACGACTTGGCATGAGGAAGAGATCACAAGCTGCGTAGATTTCTTGAGCAAGTTTGACATCAAAAGTGATATTTGCTGATAGCTTGTCTGGATAGACTTGAGCAAACCAAGAGAAGGAATGTTCAAAAGCCGGGTCACCTGTTCCTAAAAGGACTATTTGAACGTCCTCCTGTAAGAAACGATGCAAGCATTCTACCACAACATCAAAACCTTTTTGGCGTGTCAATCGAGAGACAATCCCAACTAGTGGAACATCTGCTCGCACAGGCAACCCAACTCTCTCTTGCAATTTTGCTTTGTTTTGAGCTTTTCCAGACAAATCTTCCTTATCAAAATGATAGTCTAAAAGTGGGTCTGTTTGAGGATTATAAAGATCTGCGTCAATACCATTAACTATACCTGAAACCTTACCTGACTCCATCCGAAGAATCTGATCCAAACCGCAACCAAACTGACTGGTCATAATCTCGTGCGCATAGCTAGGGGAAACGGTTGAGACACGATCCGCGTAGAGAATACCAGCTTTCATCCAATTGAGACAATCATTCCAGCGAAGGGTGCCATCAGCATAGCGTTCAAACCCAACACCGAACAAATCCCACAACATTCCTTCAGAAAATTGACCTTGGAATTCCAAATTGTGAATGGTTAAAACGGTTCTGATACCTTGATATGCCTGAATCCAATGGTACTTTTCTTTTAACAAGAAGGGAATCATGGCTGTGTGGTAATCATGAATATGGAGAAGGTCAGGGATAAAGCCGATGCGTTCCATGGCTTCAAGAGCAGCCAGTTGGAAAAAGGCGAAGCGTTCACCGTCGTCAAAATCACCATACACATGACCACGGAAGAAATAATACTGATTATCAATGAAGTAGAAGGTTACGCCATTCAAAACCGTCTTCTTAATACCACAGTACTGTCTACGCCATCCTACACTAACTTCAAAGTGAAGAACATCCTCTATCTGGTCACCGAACTTAGCTTCTACCATATCATAATAAGGTAAGAAAACTGCAACTTCGTGCCCCGCTTTTACAAGTGATTTGGGAAGTGCACCAATGACATCGCCCAAACCACCTGTTTTTGAAAAGGGTGCTCCTTCTGCCGCTACAAATAAAATTTTCATGAATAAATGTCCTCTGTTACTGTTTCACCCTTCTTCACTACAACTGGATGTTCTGCTGTGCCTCGAATGACAACACCGTCCGCAACCTCAACGCCCTTATCCAAGATAGCATATTCAACTTGGGCACCTTGTCCAATCACAACACGAGGGAACAGAACGCTGTTCTTCACAACACTATCTTTGTGAACATAAATATTACGAGATAGGACTGACTGAACTACTTGACCCTCAATGATACTACCAGAAGCAAACTGAGAAGTACTTACTTTTGAAGTATTCGCATAATAGGTTGGCTCTTCGTTCTTAACCTTGGTATAAATCTTTTGATTTGGTGAGAAGAGAGAATAGAACTTTTTAGATTCAAGCATATCAATATTTGCTTGATAATAGGACTGAACAGAGTGAATATTAGCTAAGTAGCCTGTGTATTCGTAAGCAAAAGCTCCTTCTTTTGCAGCTAAATCGCGGAGGACATAGCGCAACTTTTCAGGATATTCTTTCTGAGCCTCTTCTTCAAGTCGTTCAATCAACCAAGGAGTATCCACAACAAAGATATCTGTAGACATATTGAAGAGTTCATCTGTAGATTTATTATCAAAGAGTTTGTGCGAACGAACATGGTCAGTTTCATCGATTTCCAAAATAGCATTCACATCTGAAATGTCTTTCTTTGGAAGTTTCTTATATACAACTGTAATCGGACCTTTTGTTGTATTGTGTAGGTGGAAGACTTGATTCAAGTCAATATTCACCAGCACATCGCAGTTAATCGAAACGGTTTGGTTTGAACCTGAACGTCTCAAGTAGGTAAGAAGCTGTTGGTAATACTCTTTTCCAACTGTACTGCTTTCAACACGAGTATTGTAAATTCCTAGATAGTAGTGACTTAGAAGAGTTGACAAGCCCCACTCACGACCTGAACGGATATGGTCGAAAACTGAGCTAATATTATCTTGTTGGAAAATACCAAAGATACTACGAACACCTGCATTTGCAAGACTGGAAAGGGGGAAGTCAATCAAACGGTATTTCCCACCGAAAGGCAAGCTAGCTACCGGACGGTGTTCTGTTAATGTTGACATGTCATGAAAACCAACTGTGTTTCCTAAAATGGCTGAATATTTATCAATCTTCATCTGTTGCTACCCCCACTACTTCATTGTATCCTACTACTTGTACTTCGTCCGTTCCGTCAATCTCTACGCCGTCTGCAATAATGGCACCCTCACCAATAATAGCACGAGTAATCTTTGCGCCATGGCCAATAATAGCTCCACTCATGATGACAGAATCAACGACCTCAGCACCTTCACGTACTTGTGCTTCTGTTGAAAGAATCGAACGTTTAACAGTTCCATCTACAAAACAGCCATCCACGACCAATGAATCTTCAACGTGTGCATGCACACCAAAGTAGTTTGGTGGTGAAATCAAGTTTCTAGAGTAAATTTTCCACTGACGATTGCGACTATCCAAGGCGTTTTCTGGTGAAATGTACTCCATATTAGCTTCCCAAAGTGACTCAATCGTACCAACGTCTTTCCAGTAGCCATTAAATTCATAAGCATAGACACTTTCACCAGACTCGAGATAGTTAGGGATAACGTTCTTACCAAAGTCTGACATATCCACATTGCTCTTTTCAGCAGCAACAAGCATATTGCGAAGCCGTTTCCAGTCAAAAATATAAATTCCCATAGAAGCCTTTGTAGACTTAGGTTGAGCAGGTTTTTCCTCAAATTCAACGATACGGTTATTGGCATCTGTATTCATGATACCGAAACGGCTAGCTTCTTTGAGAGGTACGTCTAAGACAGCTACTGTCAAACTGGCATTGTTATCCTTATGGGACTGAAGCATATCATCGTAGTCCATCTTGTAGATGTGGTCACCAGAAAGAATCAAAACATACTCAGGATTAACACTGTCGATATAGTCAATGTTTTGGTAGATAGCGTGACTAGTCCCTTCAAACCAACGGTTTCCTTCGCTGGCTGAATAAGGTTGTAAAATAGAGACACCTGAATTGATACCATCCAATCCCCAGCTCGAACCATTTCCAATATGGTTGTTCAAAGCAAGAGGTTGGTACTGCGTAATCACACCAACATTATGGATTCCAGAGTTTGCACAGTTGGAAAGAGCAAAGTCAATGATACGGTAGCGCCCACCGAATTGCACTGCCGGTTTGGCAATGCTTTGAGTGAGTTTTCCGAGACGTGTTCCTTGCCCACCCGCAAGGATCAAAGCTAGCATTTCATTCTTCATTTTCTACTCCTTTATAAAGACATGTGAACGTTAAAATCGAAAGAAGGTCGGAAGTCAAACTTTTTATAAAAATAATAGGAAATCCATTTCTCTTGTGTTTCAAGTCCAATACAAGTACATCCGTTTTTAAAAACTAAAAAATATCATCAACAGCCCATTATTCTTTTTTCTTAGCTTGTTTCAAACGACGCTTGATCTTCCAGATGCTTGCTCCCATGGCAGGCAAGGTAAAGGTCAAAGTCTGCTCATAATCTTTCCATAAGCCTTCTTGAGTCTGAACTGTTTGATTGTGCTCTTTCCACACACCTCCCCATTCTTCTAATTCTGTATTCCAAACTTCTTCGTAAATACCTGCAACAGGTAAACCAATCGTAAAGTCCTTACGTTCAACTGGTGCCATGTTAAAGACACAGACTAACATTTCGTCCTTCTTGCCCTTACGAATAAAGGAAAGGACACTCTGATCTCTATTATCAGCATCGATAATCTCGATACCATCATAACTAGTATCAATTTCCCACAGACAACGATGCTCTTTATAGAATTGATTCAGTTGTGAAGTAAAATGCTTCATCTTGGCATTCATCGGATCTTCTAGATTAGACCACTCCAACTGCTCCTCGGACTTCCACTCGAGGAATTGTCCGTACTCACTACCCATGAACAAGAGTTTCTTACCTGGATGACAAATTTGATAGGTGTAGAGGTTGCGCAGACCAGCGAACTGATTGTAGCGATCTCCCCACATCTTATGCATCATACTCTTCTTACCATGAACTACTTCATCATGTGAGAAAGGCAGGAGATAGTTTTCATTGAAAACATACATAAAGCTGAAAGTCACAAGATTAAAGTCATACTTGCGATAAATCGGATCTTCCTCGTAGAAACGGAGAATGTCGTTCATCCAGCCCATATTCCATTTATAGTCAAACCCAAGGCCGCCCATTTCTTTCATGCCAGTAATCTTTGTTGCTGATGAACTTTCTTCTGCAATCATCATGATATCTGGATGAGCTAACTTAATCACTGTGTTCAACCGTTGAAGGAAATAATAACCCTCGTAGTTAAGATTTCCGCCGTCCTTATTTGGGGTCCAAGGAGCATTATCATAATCTAGATACAGCATATTGCTCACTGCATCGACCCGAATACCATCTAAGTGGTAAAAATCAATCCAAAATTTAATACTTGAAATCAGGAAAGATTGGACCTCATTTTTCCCGAGGTCAAAATTCAGAGCACCCCAACCATAGTTATGAGCCTTGTTGTGATCTTGGTATTCAAAAGTTGGTGTACCGTCATAATATGCCAAGGCATCATCATTAATAGTGAAATGACCTGGAACCCAGTCGACGATAACACCGATATTATTTATATGACACTCTTCAACGAAATCTTGAAACTCGTCAGGTGTACCATAGGAATGTTCAAAAGCAAAGTAACCCATAAGTTGATAGCCCCAGCTCAATCCAAGTGGGTGAGCCATTAAAGGCATGAACTCAATATGTGTATAGTTCATCTCAACTAAGTATGGAATCAACTCGTCTTTCAGTTGCGAAAAAGTATAGGGACTACCATCTGGATTTCTCTTCCAAGATCCTGCATGGGCTTCATATATATTAACTGGTCTCTCGAAAAATCCCAGACGTTTGCGACGTGCTAACCAAAGGCCATCTTTCCATTTCTTTTCACGGATATTGGTCAAAACAGCTCCTGTACCCGGTCTAGCTTCAAAATAAACTGCCAATGGATCGATCTTCATAATCTGGTGACCATTTCCACGCGTGATATGATATTTATAAATCTGACCATCCTGAGCTTGACTCGTAAAGACTTCCCAAACACCTGCTTCATTACGAACCATGGGAATCTGATTCTCAACCCAATCGGTAAAATCACCAACTAAATGAACTGCTTGTGCATTTGGGGCCCAAACCCTAAAGGTATAGCCTATTTCTCCGTTTTTCTCCTCTCTATGCGCTCCTAAATAATGCTGGAGGTGAAAGTTCTCACCTGTAGTAAAGGTTCTTAATGCTTCTTGATTATTCATTCAATCCCCTTTCTTTTGTAAGCGTTTTCTATAATTCTATTATACACTCTTTTAAGGTAACTTTCAAGTAATTTACGAAGGAAATCATATTTTTTTATGAAAGCCTTCAAAAAATTACCTAGCATTTTAAAAAAGATATCCAGAAAATAGAACACGAAACAATTTCCATATATTTTTTTATTATAATACCAGAATATTCGTTTTTTATCAATTTTAAACTGCATTTTTTTGAAAAAATAAAATCAGGAAGTCGTTTTCCTGATTTTATAAATTATTTCACATCAAAAACAATGGATTTAACATTTGTCATCGCTTCGATACTATATTTAATTCCTTGTACTCCTGCACCAGAACCTTTTACACCAAGGAATGGGAAATTATCTGGTCCACGTTGTGTTTTATTATTAATATGAACGGTACCAACTTCAAGTTTTTCAGCAATTTCAAACGCCTTCTTAAAGTCATTTGTAAAGACTGAAGATTGAAGACCGAATTCTGATTCATTAGCAATTTCAAGTGCTTCATTGGCATCTGCAACTCGAATAATTGGGAGAACAGGTCCAAATGGTTCTTCCCAGGCTAATTTCATATCTCTTGTGACATAATCAAAAAGTCCTGGCCAAATGAGATTATTCTCACGTTTGATTGGGCTGAGCGCTTTGGCTCCTTTTTCCTGAGCATCTTCAATCAATCCCCAGATGAAATCAGCTGAAGCATTATCAATAACTGGCGTGATATCTGTATTGTCAAATGGATCACCGACTGTTAGCTTAGCAACTTCAGCTTGGAGCAATTCTGCCAATCTGTCTGCTACGCTTTCCACAACCAAAACACGTTTGATAGCGGTACAACGCTGACCAGAGTAGCTAAAGGCACCACCTACGATTTGCTTAGCTGCATTTTCTAAATCTGCATCTTCTAAGACAATTGCTGCATCTTTCCCACCAAGTTCAAGCATAATCGGGCGCATACCAGCTAAACGACCAATACGCTCACCAATCGGTGTTGAACCTGTAAAGTTAATGAAGTTCACTTCCTTGTGTTCGATGATGTAGTCTCCGATTTCAGAACCACGTCCAGTGATGGTGTTAAAGACACCTGCTGGGATTCCTGCTTCGTCAAATGCTTTAGCTAGCAAGAGGCCAGAAATAGATCCTTGTGTTGGGGGTTTGAACATAACGACATTTCCTGCAATCAAAGCCGGAGCAATCTTAGATCCAGAAAGGTTGACTGGATAGTTAAATGGTGCAATAGCTAAAACGACACCAACTGGTTCACGACGGACAACGGCTAGTTTATTTTTACTTGCAGCTTCAAAACCGCCACCTTCCATTGCTTGTCCAGTGATACGGAGACCTTCCTCGGCAGCAAAACGAATCAATTCTGCTGTACGTACTACTTCTCCAATGGCTGCTTTAATCCCTTTTGCAACCTCTTTAGCAAGAATGGTACCAATTTTTTCTTTGTCACGTTCCAAAATGTCTGCTGTCTTATGCAAATAGGCTGCACGCTCAACGGGTGCTAAATCACGCCATGCTGGGAGAGCTGCACGCGCAGCTTTCATCGCCTCATCTACTTCAGCCTGACTCATAGCAGGTACTGTACCCAACTTTTCTTGATTGATGGGAGAATAGATGGCAATTTCATTCTCTGATGATTTCCATTTTCCATTCACTAAATTCTGATAATGTGTCAAATTCTCTTCCTCCTGAAAATGATTAAAACTTATTTTATCAAATTTTCAGAAAATTACAACCCCTTTTTGGAAAATATTGATATTTTTTTCACAAACTTGATTCTTCAAATTATTTGAAATTTATTCCTATTAGATATTGGTTTTTCAATAAAAATAAAAAAGGTCTAGAGTTAACTAAACCTTTTTGTAGTATTTACTATGAAAGTACCTTCAAGACTGCAACGCTGATATCATCAATCACATTAGACTCTTGAGAACGACTGTTGGACACAAGCATTTCAAGATTTCCTGCATTTTCAAAGTAGAAGGAGGTTCCCTTGGCATTAAATACCACCAATAAATGCTCTGCAGCACCGTGAATTTCGTAAACAATCCACCCACTATTTTCAGCAGCTGTATGGACGAAGACATGACGATAAACTTCTTCATATGTAGGATAAGAGAAAGCACGCGTTTGTGTTTTTAGACGAATAATCTGACGGATAAATTCAATGCTCTCTTGTCTCTCATTGATTAAATCCCAGTTGACCTGGTTGACACTATCTGGAGCATTATAACTATTCATGGCGCGTTCTCTATCTGCCGGAGTCAGCTCACCATTTTCTCCAGTAGCAAGGAGTTTGGTGCGGCCAAATTCTTGACCCAACTCTATAAAGGACATCCCTTGCATAAGAACGCTCATCGCTGTTGCTGTCTCAACCTGACGCATAATCTTATCTGAACTGTAATCTGGATGAAGGGTTACTAACAAATCATGCAAGTTGTAATTATCATGGGCTTCCACATAGTTAAGAACTTGGTTTGGACTAAGATATGAGCCCAACTCTCGGCTACCAAGAATAGCTTTGGCTACAATCGGTTCTGTAGCTGCACCACTAACAAATCCTGCCTTGATTGAACCATAAACTTCTCCTCCTTTGATCGCATCACGCTGATCATCATTGAAGAATCCAATATTTGGTATCTGGTAGGCATTGTCCTTTTTGGCCTTATCATAAGGTGCAAGACCAGTCCCCATATCCCAACCTTCTCCATAAGTGATAATACGTGGATCAACTTCATCAAGTGCCCAACGAATCGCTTGCATGGTTTTGACATCGTGAATTCCCATCAAGTCAAAACGGAAACCGTCAATATTGTATTCTTTCACCCAATATAGGAGTGAGTCAATCATATACTTACGGTACATTTCGTGTTCGCTTGCGGTTTCATTTCCTACACCTGTGCCGTTTTGGAAGGTTCCATCTGGATTCATACGATAGTAATAATCAGGAACGGTTGTTTGGAAAGGTGCATCGACCGTTGAAAAGGTATGGTTGTAAACGACATCCATAATGACACCGATTCCCGCATCGTGATATGCCTGAATCATGGTCTTGAGGTCTCGAATAACCTGTCCTGGATCATCTGGGTTACTAGAGAAACTTGGTTCTGGGGCATTGTAGTTTTGAGGGTCATAACCCCAGTTATAGGTTACATTTCCGTCCTCGTCGTATTCCTTATGACGATCAAAGATTGGTTGGAGCTGAACATAATTACAGCCGAGTTCTTTGATATAGTCAAAGGCTGTTGCTTGCCCAAACTGGTTAACCGTTCCCGTCTGGGTAGCCCCAAGGAAGGTCCCTCGAAGGTTTTCTGGTACCCCAGATGTAGGCGATTTTGTAAAATCACGAATGTGCATCTCACAGATAACGGCTTTACATGGATTTTCCAAACGCCAAGGAGCGTCTGTCCCATGTTTGACTTTAAATCCTTCTACCTGTCTATCTTGCTGAGAGAGAATTACGGAACGTTTTCCATCAGGACTTGTAGCGATAGTGTATGGGTCTCGTGTCAAGGTCTGGTGGTGCGGAAACTCAATCTGATACTGATAAGCTTTACCTGCAAGATTTTCATCCAGGTCTACACTCCAAACACCAATGGTATTGTACTTATGACTATATGAATAGCTGTTCCCACGCTCGAGATTAAAAGTTTTCCAAATCGGCGCGTCGTTACTTGTATTTTCATAAACGACCACTTGGACTGCTGTAGCTGTTGGAGCCCAGAGTTTAAAGCTTGTCTGGTAGTCTGAGATACTATAACCTAATTCTCCTTGGTATCCCCAATGGTGATCAAAACTTTCACTGTGAAAGGCTTTATCAAAAGCAAACGGGTTTCGATCTTTATAGCAAGGACTTGCAATGGCTGGATTTTCAGAATAATAAACCGTCTCATCACCATCCAAAATCCAAACCTCAGTCAACAATGGATAATAGTTAAACCGTAGGAGATAATCTTTTGTCTTTCCATCTATTACGACAGAAAAGGTCAAAGTATCGAGCCTTTCTGCACTTGTAACTGTAAAGGAGAATTTTGCTCCAAAATAGTCATTTTCATAATACAAATTTTCTTTAACATCTGCCTGTTTTCTACTGAATGAACAAGCATCATAATCCCCATTTTTTCGGTGAAAATGGATGACTACTGGGTATCTATACATTTCTTTTCCTAATTCCTAATTTCAATTTTTTTATGTAGTGCTGAAGAATTTAGCGGGAATTTCAGCACAATAGAGAATAGCATTAATAGATATAAAAACACATCAGGAGAGATAGTTTCAGACTATCTAACATCTAGTTTTCAACTATTCTTTACAAACTTTCTAGCCAAGCTTCATCTCGAACTTCGATACCAAGTTCTTGTGCTTTTTGGAGCTTGCTTCCTGCATCTGCTCCTGCTACGACAAGATTCGTTTTCTTAGATACACTGCCTGTAACTTTAGCACCAAGGATTTCGAGTTTATTTTTGGCTTCAGAACGTGTGAGACGTTCCAATTTTCCTGTTAATACAACTGTCAAACCTGACAAGGCTGCATCTGCTACTACTGTCTGCCCTTTGTAGTCCAGATTAACTCCAGCTTCTTTCAACTCGTCTAAAAGAATCTTCGATCCTTCTGTAGCAAAATAAGTCTGAAGGCTTTGGGCAATCACACTACCCAAGCTCTCGATACTTGCTACTTCCTCAGGATCTGCTTGGGCTAGATTTTCAATAGAGTGGAAATGTTGGAGCAAGAGTTGGCTAGCCTTACTTCCGACATGGCGAATTCCCAGACCAAACAAGAGTTTTTCAGCAGAGTTTTCCTTGGATGCTTGAATGGCCTGATATAGTTTAGAAGCAGACTTTTCCTTGACACCCTCTAAAAGAAGGAAATCATCTTCTTTCAAACGGTAAATATCTGCCACATCCTTAACCAGATTAGCAGCAAAAAGCTTTTCAACAATAGATGGACCAAGCCCTGTAATATTCATGGCGTCTCGAGAAGCAAAGTGAATCAAACCTTCCATGATTTGGGCAGGACATCGTGGATTGATACAACGAAGAGCCACTTCATCTTCAAAGTGCAACAAATCGGAGTCACAACTTGGACAGTTAGTCGGAATATCTAGTTTTTCTTCAGAAACACGCTTGGACTCTACCACACGCAAAACAGCAGGGATGATATCTCCAGCCTTATAAACGATAACCGTATCGTCTTTTCGAATATCCTTTTCAGCAATATAATCTACATTGTGCAGTGTTGCACGGCTAACAGTTGTCCCAGCAAGCTGAACAGGTGTTAGATTGGCAGTTGGGGTCACAACACCCGTACGACCTACTGTCCAGTCAACTGAAAGGAGCTGGGCTTCTTTTTCCTCAGCAGGAAATTTGTAGGCAACTGCCCACTTAGGTGCTTTAACCGTAAAACCAAGTTCTTCTTGACCTGCTAAGTCATTGACCTTGATGACCACTCCATCAATATCGTAAGGTAGTTTCTCCCGTTCTTGTCCTACTTCTTGGATGAAATCCCATATCTCATCCATGCTTTCAGCCAAGATTCGTTTAGGATTAACTACAAAACCAAGCTGTTCAAGATGCTTCAAGACTTTTTCTTGACTATCACGAGTAGAAGGGCTTGCTTCTTGATAGAGGAAAGTCGCAAGATTACGCTTGGCCACTACTGCTGTATCCAGCTGACGGAGGGTTCCTGCAGCTGCGTTACGAGGATTAGCAAATTCAGGCTCTCCATTTTCTTGGCGAGCTTGGTTGACCTGGTCAAATGAAGCGCGTGGCATGTAACACTCTCCACGAACAGTGATATCAAGTTCTTCTGGCAAGGTCAAAGGAATGTCCTTGACACGCTTGAGATTTTCAGTGATATTCTCTCCAATAGAACCATCACCACGAGTGGCACCGACAACCAAAATCCCCTTTTCATACGTCAGCGAGATAGACAAACCATCAATTTTCAGCTCACAAATATAGGTCGGGTGGGGTAATTCCTTTCGAACACGCGCATCAAAAGCTTCTAACTCTTCACGTGAAAAAGCATCCTGCAAACTGTATAGAGGATACTGATGACTGTATTTTTCAAAACCATCTAAAACCTTACCACCAACACGATGGGTCGGACTGTCCGCTAAAACTTGATCCGGATAGGCGGCTTCCAATTCGACCAACTCTCGGTAGAGGCGATCATACTCACTATCTGAAACCGAGGGATTGTCACTCGTATAGTACTCGGTCGCATAGCGGTTAAGTAAGGTAACTAACTCATTCATTCTTTCATTCATATTCCCATTTTACCACAAAGCAAGCCCTCCTCACAATAGAGAAGGGCTGAAAAATGGTTTGTAGTGTAATATTTTCTTAAAAAGAGAAATTATAACTCTTTATCAAAATGACCTCGCACATAAACGAGGGAGAAACAAGACAGGATGATAACACCGCTTCCAATTATCAGAAAAGAAGAGAGATGGACACTTGGTAGCACCGTCATAAAGCCTTTTGCAATCGGCATAAATAGGATGGCTAAGGTAAAAATGGTGCTTAGGACTCTTCCCAAGTATTCCCCCTCAACCTTGGTTTGAACCTGAGTAAAAAAGTGAATATTAAAAATCGTCATAAACAGTTCACAAACTAAATTTCCGGAAAAAGAAAGAAAAGTTGGCAGTGGTAACCCCATCATAAAAACTCCTACTCCAGTCAAAGCCAATAGAATCAAAAGATTATAAACATTTGCCTTTATTTTACTAGCTAGAAGAGCTCCCACAATGGAACCAACTGCGCCCATAGTCAAAATACTTGCATAAGCTCCTTCTACTCCATAAAGCTGATTTGAAAAGGGGAGGAGAAATTCAAAAGCTGCAAAAAAGAGATTGACACTGGAAGCTACTAACAAAAGGAAGAAAATCTCTTGCTGTCGCCAAATATAGCGAATCCCTTCCTTCATATCAGCAAAAATATTTTTCCAGCTGAAAGTCTTTTTCTCTTGTTCCTGAGTCTCTTTTTTGGGGAGAAAAGCTACTAAGGTAAATGCGATGAAAAAGCTAATGGCATCTAAAACAAGCGTTATATGGAGACTGGCAAATTGTAAAACGAGGAAAGAAAGTACAGGGGAGCTAACACCTACAACCTGCAAAACGAGCTCTAAACGAGCATTATAGGTCACAATCTCGTCTTTCTCTACAACCTCAGTTATAATGGCTTTATTGGCTGTACGAGAAAATGCAAAAGCAACCGCCTGAACAATATTGGCAAAAATCAAGGCAGCAATCATCAAGCTATCATCTCTGATGAAAGAAATAGCTAAGCAAAGAACGCCACAAATCAAGTCTGTCGTCATCAAAATTTTGCGACGCGAAAAGCGGTCTGAAATCACTCCACCAAAAGGATTGATCAGAATCGATGTGACGAGTTCAGAAATCTGATAAATCCCAAGAACAGTCTGTCCTATCGTCCCCATTGATGCTAACCAAACACTGTTTCCATAATCATAGAGCATATTTCCTATTTTAATAATAGCACCACGACTAATCAACTGGATTGCATGTCGATTCATATAAAAAGCTCCTCTCAAATTTTGAAACTATTGTATCAAAACCGAAAGGAGTCTCTTTATTTTTCCCTTATTTGGGAAATTTAAGCATTTACAAATTTTTCATAATGTTCCTGATAGTAAGCCACTTGCTCTGGAAGTCCAAGCACATCAAAAATATGCATGGCTTCCTGCATCTGACTACAACCTTCTTCTTTCAAGTCTCTTTGGTAAAAAGCGAAACCTTTGAGATAATGGAAGATATTGCGCTCATAAAGCTTGATACCATTTCCAATCAACTTCTCTACATAGCCCTCAAAATAGTCCGCATCCGTAAAGGAACGGCTTTCCAAACAATGCTGGTAACAGTTAAGAGCTAAAATCAAAACGAGTTTACGATGCCGTCCAATTTCTTTGTAGTACTCTTCCCGCTCCATGACTTCTCTGCCAATCCGAGCTACATAGTCCACATTGTAGAAAGTATAGAGGTTACCGAAAAGAATCAACTCATACATGGTCCATTCTTCTGTTTGAAAAAGATAATCTGCTACTTTTTCCAAATCACTCTGACTCATCGTGTAATGAGCATCTCTTTGACAAATCAGTCCCTGTAACAAAATCCAATTCAGCTCAAAATAGAGGGGATTGGTCGAACTCTTAGCCTTTTCAAGTTGTTCTCTTTGAAGCTTTTGAAAACCTGCAATATCATTTGAGTAGTAAAGCGGAATAATCTGTGCCATCAAGGCAACATGTTCATGATTTTGAAAATCCCTAGCCTTGTCCATGAAATTTTCAATAGTCACGTGAATATTATCCAAAATCTCAAAGAAACGGGAAACTGCTAGATCAGACTCCCCAAGCTCAAAGCGAGATAATTGAGAGGTCGAACATGATTCACCTGCCGCCTCTTTTAAGGAGTACTTCCCACTTGTTCGAAATTCACGAAATACCTTTCCAAGATGTTCCATTTCTTACACCTGCTCTGATAATTCTTCCCACTCAAGCAAAGCCTCTTCCTGACGATGGCTAATTTTGTCCAGTTCAGTCTGCAATTCCATGAGCTTTTCAGCATCGTTGGTTTCCAGCATTTTTTCAGAAATGGCTTGGCTTTGAGTTTCTAACTCTTCGATTTCAGCCTCTAAACTCTCGATTTGTCGCATGAGCTTACGGGCTTCTTTCTGACTTTCTTTCTGAGCCTGGTAGTCATTGACTGGGCTCGGTTCTTTTGCTTGATTGCTAGTTGAAGCTTCTTCTGTCTGAATCGCTTCTACTTCTGCTTTCTTCTCAACATAGTAGTCATAATCTCCAAGGTAGAGGGTCGAACCATTCTCAGACAGTTCCAAAATATGAGTAGCTACACGGTTAATAAAGTACCGGTCGTGGCTGACGAAAAGAAGGGTTCCATCAAAGTCAATCAGGGCATTTTCCAACACTTCCTTGCTATCAATATCCAAGTGGTTGGTCGGCTCGTCAAGAATCAAGAAATTGTTGTTTTCCATAGACAGTTTAGCAAGCAACAAACGAGCGCGTTCACCACCTGACAACATTCCGACTGACTTTTTAACATCATCTCCTGAGAAAAGGAATGCACCTAGACGATTGCGGATTTCAACCTCTGATGTTAATTTAAAGTCATTCCAAAGTTCATCTAGGACACTATTGCTTGGTGTTAGCTTGCTTTGAGTCTGATCATAATAACCAACCTCGACATTTGCTCCAAAACGCTTCTCTCCTTTGATAAAGGGAATCTGATCCACTATCGACTTGATAAAGGTCGATTTGCCAATACCATTTGGTCCGACAATCGCAACAGCATTCATCTTACGAAGGTCAAGATTGATAGGTTCTGACAATATTTCCCCATCATAGCCAATAGCAGCATTTTCAACTGTCAAAACGACGTTTCCTGATGTTTTTTCAGACTGGAAAGTCATATTGGCTGATTTCTTGCCAACTTCAGGCTTGTCCAAACGCTCCATTTTTTCCAGTTGCTTGCGGCGAGATTGGGCACGCTTGGTCGTTGAAGCTCGGACTAGATTGCGATTGACAAAGTCTTCCAGAGCAGCGATTTCCTTCTGCTGCTTTTCATAGTTTTTTGCCTCAGTAGCTAGCTTTTGCTCCTTTAACTCAACAAAACGAGAGTAATTGCCTACATAACGATCCAAGGAATGCTTGGTCAAATCCAGTGTAACCGTCGCAACCTTGTCCAAAAAGTAACGGTCGTGACTGACAATAATGAGGGCACCGCTATAGTTTACCAAGTAATTCTCTAACCAGGCAATGGTTTCGATATCCAAGTGGTTGGTTGGTTCGTCCAAGACCAAGAGATTGGGCTTTTCAAGGAGCATTTTTGCTAGAGCCAGACGAGTATTTTGACCGCCAGAAAGCTCAGCAATTTTCGTCTGCCACATAGATTCATCAAACTTGAAACCATTCAAGATAGCGCGGATATCAGCTTCGTAGGTAAAACCACCAGCCTGACGAAAATTCTCTGATAAACGATCATAATCCGCCATCAGTTTATCTAGATCTTTACCAGACTTTTCACCCATCTCCAACTCCATCTGACGCAGTTGTTTCTCCGTACGGCGTAGATCATCAAAGACATGGAGCATTTCATCATAAATGGTATTTTTAGACTCAAAACGGCTATCTTGGGCTAGGTAAGACAGAGAAATATCTTTTTTCTTATTGATTTCTCCACTAGTTGGCTCCTCTTCCCCAACCAAAATCTTTAAAAGAGTAGACTTACCTGCACCATTTTTCCCAACAAGAGCAATTCGGTCTCGTTCATCTACTTGCAGGTTGATATATTCAAAGAGAACCTCACCAGCAAAAGATCGTTCAATTTTATTAGCTTGTAAAATAATCATATCTCTATTTTACTATCTTTTTCTCTTTTGCACAATTGCAATGAAAAAAGTTCGAGTGGTATACCCGAACCTTTCATCTTAGTATCCAATGCCTCCACGGAATGTGCGAGCCATATCTTTCAATTCATAGTTTTTAGAAGAGGTATCGATGGTCCATTTTCCATCTTTCTTAGTCATTTTAATTTCATAACCCTCTTTCTTCATGTTATCACTAGTGTCTAGAGGAGTTGAATCAAATTGACTCGGTGCGTTTTCTAAAATATATTTTTCACCAGCTTTCATAGCTTCAGAGTAGTTGCTATATTTACCTTTGTTTTCTTCGTAGAATTTACGGCTCAATTCATAAACATTCAAATTATCCAAGTCGATTGTCTCTGGTCGAACATAAACAACAGCATAATCTGGCAAGTATGTCTTCACCTTGTAATCAACTTTTGCTCTCTTAGCATTTGCTTTGATGTAAGCATCTGCGAATGTTCTAAGTTCTGAATCAGAAGGTTTGTAGTTATAGAAACCTTTTCCGAATGACTCTGTAAATTTCTTGATAAACTCTTCTTTATCAGCTTTCGCATCGTTTGTGAATTCAGCACTATTATCAGAAGATTTTTTATCATCAGCAAGTGCTACAACTTGCGACTTATTGTCAGTAGCACTTAGGTTCGTTCCACCACCAGAGCTTTCCCCATTAAGGTAAACAGCATCGACATATTTTTTCATTACATCTTTTGCTTCATCAATATTGTCTTCATACTGACTTGGATCCACCTTGATGGCTACATCGTTATTCTTTTTAGAATTCTCTTTGATGTCATCATAAAAGCTAGGTGCGAAGTGGAGTTCATACTTAGCATTCTTGTCGACTTCATACACTACATAACCAGCAACACTCTTTCCTTTAGAAAGACTGTCACCATATGACATAAATTTCGTTTTACTGTCGCTTTCGTAGATTTGAATTGGTTGTAATTTTTCATCTTTTTCATTATAAAGCGTAATATCTTGGCTAGTAAAACTAAACTGTTTATCACGATTGTTCTTGATTTCGACTTGAAGTGCAAGGTAGCTTGAAGATGAATCTTCATCTTTAGGCAATACAAACATACCATCTTTCACAGAAACTTCAAAGTTTGAGTTCGAGGCAGTACCATTGTCGCTTGCTTTTTTTTGAGCTCCACAGGCAACAAGTGCTAAAGCTGACAAAAGCAAAGCAGAATGCTTAAGAATTTTTTTCATAATGGATTCTCCTTTAATGATTTACTATATTTTACCATACGCAGAATAAAAATCAAAACAGAAACCAGATATTTTCAAAATATCTTAAATTTATAGAGTTTTAACTTAAATTTTTCTATCTGTTCATTTGATGCATTAAAGGATTCTTTATAAAAAGAATAGAATATAACAATATTTTTGATTTTTTTCTTCAACAAACCTACAAAATGAATTATAAACTTTCATGTTATAAAGTATCTAATAATTAATTTTCATCCCTAACTTAGTATAAGTAAGCACAGTCCCCACCATTTTCCCGCTAAAGTGCAAAAGTTAATTTCCTACATTTTAAGTTATGCTAACGTTTTACTAAAATGTCAAATCGTGATATAATGAAAGCGATTAAAGCAAATAAACAAAGGAGACACTCTATGACTTACCAAGAAAATTATCAAAAATGGGTCGATTTTGCTGACCTTCCAGACTACCTTCGTCAAGATTTAATCAATATGGACGAAAAAACAAAGGAAGATGCCTTTTATACCAATCTTGAATTTGGTACCGCTGGTATGCGTGGTTTGATCGGTGCTGGTACAAACCGCATCAATATCTACGTTGTTCGTCAAGCTACCGAAGGTTTGGCTCGTTTGATTGAGTCAAAAGGTGGAAACGAAAAAGAACGTGGTGTAGCAATTGCCTACGATAGCCGTCACTTCTCACCTGAGTTTGCCTTTGAATCTGCGGCAGTTCTTGCTAAACACGGTATCAAATCTTACGTATTTGAAAGCCTCCGTCCAACTCCAGAACTGTCATTTGCAGTTCGTCACCTCAACTGTTTTGCAGGTATCATGATTACTGCCAGCCATAACCCTGCTCCATTTAACGGTTACAAGGTTTACGGTGAAGACGGTGGACAAATGCCTCCACATGACGCGGACGCTTTGACTACTTACATTCGTGCTATCGAAAATCCATTCGCTGTGGAAGTTGCCGATGTAGAAGCGGAAAAAGCTTCTGGCTTGATTGAAGTTATCGGCGAAGCTGTTGATGCAGAATACCTTAAAGAAGTTAAAGACGTAAACATCAACCCAGCCTTGATCGAAGAATTCGGTAAAGACATGAAGATTGTCTACACACCACTTCATGGTACGGGTGAAATGTTGGCTCGTCGTGCTCTTGCTCAAGCAGGATTTGACTCTGTTCAAGTTGTTGAAGCACAAGCAACTGCTGATCCTGACTTCTCAACTGTAAAATCTCCAAACCCAGAAAGCCAAGCAGCCTTCGCCCTTGCTGAAGAACTTGGTCGTCAAGTTGGTGCAGATGTGCTTGTTGCAACTGACCCTGACGCTGACCGTGTTGGTGTTGAAGTTCTTCAAAAAGATGGTAGCTACCTTAACCTTTCAGGTAACCAAATCGGTGCTATCATGGCTAAATACATCTTGGAAGCCCACAAAAATGCTGGAACTCTTCCTGAAAATGCAGCTCTCTGCAAATCCATCGTATCAACTGACTTGGTAACGAAGATTGCTGAAAGCTACGGCGCAACCATGTTCAACGTTTTGACAGGTTTCAAATTTATCGCTGAAAAGATTCAAGAATTCGAAGAAAAGCACAACCACACCTACATGATGGGATTTGAAGAAAGCTTCGGTTACTTGATTAAACCATTCGTGCGTGATAAAGACGCCATCCAAGCCGTTCTTGTCGTTGCTGAACTTGCTGCCTACTACCGTTCACGTGGTTTGACACTTGCAGACGGTATCGAAGAAATCTACAAAGAATACGGCTACTACGCTGAAAAGACTATCTCTGTTACCCTTTCTGGTGTTGATGGTGCAGAACAAATCAAGGAAATCATGGCTAAGTTCCGTAACAATGCTCCAAAAGAATGGAATGCAACAGCTATCACTGTCGTAGAAGACTTCAAGGCTCAAACTGCTACTGCTGCTGATGGTACTGTTACAAACTTGACAACTCCTCCAAGTGAGGTGTTGAAATATACACTTGCTGACGGTTCATGGATTGCAGTTCGCCCTTCAGGTACAGAACCAAAAATCAAATTCTACATTGCTGTTGTGGGTGAAAGCAATGAAGATTCACAAGCTAAGATTGCCAACATCGAAGCAGAAATCAATGCCTTTGTTAAATAAGAAATTATAAAAGATGAGACCAACCAATCTCATCTTTTTTTCGTATCAAATCTAAGCATTTTTAGAAACTTTATGGCATACTAGACTTATCAATGAAAGCGAGGTAATCTCATGGAACAATTTTTAGAAAACATCAAAGACCTTGAAGTCACTACAGTTGCGCGTGCGCAAGAAGCACTTGATAAGAAAGAAACTGCAACCTTCTTTGTTGGTCGCAAAACTTGCCCTTACTGCCGTAAATTTGCTGGCACATTGGCAGGTGTCGTAGCTGAAACTAAAGCCCACATCTACTTCATCAACAGTGAAGAACCAAGCCAACTCAATGAATTGCAAGAATTCCGCTCACGTTATGGAATTCCAACCGTACCAGGATTTGTTCACATTGCAGATGGCCAAATCAAGGTCCGTTGCGACTCTTCTATGTCTGCACAAGAAATCAAGGAATTTGCTGGATTGTAAAAAAGCCACTCGTCGAGTGGTTTTTGTATGGTCTAAATTACTTTTTTTCAAGCAAGTCTTGTATCATTCTATGCAGTTCTTCTATCTTTTCAGATTGTTTCTCTAGTAAGATCCTTTGACTCCGTAATTCGTCTTGGAGGTTATCAAGTTTTATCTGCTCATCTGGATTATCCTTTACAAAAAAGTTTGTCAAGGCACTCGTTAACATCCCTATTGTGCCAATACCAACAAGCATTAGTAAAACAGCTAACCACTTCCCAAAAATAGATTCAGGAACAATATCCCCATAACCAACAGTTGTTACCGTTACCAGCGCCCACCAAAGACTATCAGAAAAAGATTTTTCTTCAACAACAGATAAAATTGAACTCCCTACCAGTACAATAAAGGAATTGAGATAAAAAATATAAAGTAAGCCATTTGTCCGTAAGAGTTTGCTTACCTTCTTTCCCAGCTTTCCAGTTAACCCTACGATCCTTAAAAGACGAGTCAGTTTTAGTAATTTTGTCAACCTTGCTAGGCGGAAGATACGTCCTAAACGAAATACTGTAAAAATAGCATTTAAAGGAAGAATAGCTAACAGATCAAAGATATTTTCAAGTATAAATCTCCATTTTTCTTTACTTGAAAAGAACCGCCAACCATAATCTACTACAAAAACAAACCAAATCAGTAAGTCAATAATACTGTATGGAGGACTGTCTAAATCAATCATCTCAGCAAATCCAAGCAAAACAAGGACAACAGATATCAATGCAAGTATGATAATCGTTGTGTCATAATAATCCTTTAATAACCATTTTCTCTTCACACTTCTACTCCTTTAGTTATTTTTATCATTATACCACACTAAAACCCTGACAAAGTACAAAACAAAAGAAGGCACTCGCCTTCTTTTTTATATATCTGTCAATGGTGTTGCAGTATCTGGTGAGGTATCATAAACCTTAAAGTCTACTCCGACTCCCAGATCAGCTTGGGCTAGCTGGTTGACCATGGTCATATGAGCTAGTTCTTTGATATTGTTCTCTTTAGACAAATGCCCAAGATAGATTTTCTTTGTTCGATTTCCCATTGCACGAATCATAGCCTCAGCACCGTCTTCATTAGAAAGGTGACCGAGATCAGATAGGATTCGCTGTTTGAGACGCCAAGCATAAGATCCTGCTCTCAAAATCTCTACATCGTGGTTGGATTCGATGAGATAACCGTCTGCATTTTCGACTATTCCTGCCATACGGTCACTAACATAACCTGTATCGGTCAACATGACGAAGCTCTTGTCGTCTTTCATAAATCGGTAAAACTGGGGTGCTACTGCATCATGGCTAACACCAAAACTCTCAATGTCGATATCCCCAAAGGTTTTGGTTCTACCCATTTCAAAGATATGCTTTTGCGAAGAATCCACCTTGCCGAGGTACTTACTATTTTCCATAGCCTGCCAGGTCTTTTCATTAGCGTAAAGATCCATACCATATTTACGAGCCAAGACACCGACTCCGTGGATATGGTCTGAATGCTCATGCGTAATCAAAATCGCATCCAGATCTTCAGGTTTGCGATTAATTTCAGCTAGCAGACTAGTAATTTTCTTACCAGACAAGCCTGCATCCACTAGGATTTTCTTTTTTGGGGTTTCCAGATAAAAGGAATTTCCACTGGAACCTGACGCTAAAATACTGTATTTAAAGCCTTTTTCACTCATTCTAGTCTTCTATTTCGTCCTCCCATATTTCTTCTTTTACGGCATCCTTATCATAAGGGAGCACGATGGTAAAGGTCGATCCCTTACCGTATTCACTTTTGGCCCATATAAAACCATTGTGTTGTTTGATGATTTCTTTAGCGATGGCCAGACCTAGACCAGTTCCACCTTGGGCCCGGCTTCTTGCACGATCCACACGGTAAAAGCGGTCAAAAATCTTCGGCAAATCTTGCTTTGGAATACCTAGACCTTGGTCTTTGATAGATAAAATCATTTGGTCGTCTGTGGTCTTCATGCTGACAGTGATTTTTCCACCATCTGGTGAGTACTTGATGGCATTGTTAAGAATATTATCAATCACCTGAGTCATCTTATCGGTATCAATCTCGATCCAAACTGAATTAATAGGGTAATCTCTGACAAGCTCATATTTTTTCTCGTCATCCTGACTTCTCATCTTATCAAAGCGGTTGAGAATAAAGGTGATGAAGGCTGTAAAATTAATCAATTCCACATCTAACTGAGTGGTTGCATTATCAATACGAGATAGATGTAAGAGATCTGTCACCATCCGCATCATACGGTTGGTTTCATCGAGTGAAACCTTGATAAAATCAGGAGCAACAGGATCATACAGAGCTCCCTCATCCAAGGCTTCGAGATAAGATTTAACACTGGTCAAAGGAGTTCGCAACTCGTGACTCACGTTCGAAACAAAGAGTCTTCGCTCACGCTCTTCCTTCTCCTGTTCGGTCGTATCATGTAAAACGGCAACCAAACCAGAGATGAAACCTGACTCACGGCGAACCAGAGCAAAACGTACACGAAGGCTTAGATATTCACCATTCACATCCTGGGAGTCAATCGTCAACTCAGGAATCTGTGTAATTAGATCACGCAGCTCATACTCATCTTCTATCTTAAGCAATTCGAGGATGCTTTTATTCAGAACATCTTCTTTCTGCACACCGAGCTGTTTCTTGGCCATATCGTTGATCATGGTAATCTGGCCACGGCGATTGGTCGCAAGAACGCCATCTGTCATGTAAGAAAGAATACTGTTCAATCGTTTACTCTCTTGTTCCAGATTTTCTTGGGTCAAACGAATAACTTCTGATAAATCGTTCAGATTATTGGTGATATTGGTGATTTCTGTACTTCCTTGCAAGTCCAAAACTTGAGAATAATCACCTGCAATCAAGTCCTTAACCTTTTGATTTATCTCCTTTAGACGGATATTATCCCGATGATTTTCCAGTAACAGCAAGGTCACCACCAAGATAAAACCAAGTAAAATCAAGATAAAGATAAAATCGCTGGTCAGAATAGTTTGTCTAATATCTTCAATCATTATTTCTCATATAGTATCCAACACCACGACGTGTGAGAATGTACTCTGGACGACTTGGAGTGTCTTCTATTTTCTCACGCAAGCGTCTAATGGTCACGTCCACAGTACGAACATCACCAAAATAGTCATAACCCCATACAGTCTCAAGCAAGTGTTCACGCGTAATCACTTGACCAATATGAGATGCCAAGTGATACAAGAGTTCAAACTCACGGTGGGTCAAATCTAACTCCTCACCATATTTCTTAGCCACGTAAGCATCTGGAACGATTTCCAAATCACCGATTTGTAACGGTTGCGCCTTCTTCTCATCAGACTCTTGGCTATCCACAGAAACTAGGTCTGTACGACGAAGCAGAGCCTTAACACGTGCTTGCAACTCACGGTTTGAGAAAGGCTTTGTAACATAATCATCTGCACCTAACTCTAAACCAATAACCTTGTCAAACTCGCTATCCTTAGCTGAGAGCATGATAATCGGCACGCTACTAGTCTTACGAATAGATTTAGCCACTTCTAAACCATCAATTTCAGGTAGCATCAAGTCGAGAATAATAATATCTGGTTGCTCTGCTTCAAATAGCTCGATTGCCTCACGACCATTGAAGGCTGTAACAACTTCATAACCTTCCTTGACCATATTAAACTTAATAATATCTGAGATTGGTTTCTCATCATCTACAATTAATATTTTTTTCATTTTATCACCTTTTCTTTATCTATTATAACAAAAAAATGTAAAGAAGGCACAAATGGCTACTGTAAGCCTTCATCTTCAAAACTTGTTTTATAAGCCTGCCAAATTTTTTGTTGAGGCTTCGCAAGTGGATAATCAGAAAACTCCTGAGGAGAAACCCAGCGAATTTCTCTGTCCGAAAACTGTTTTGTTTCCAACACTTGACCAGCTAGGATTTGAATATGCCATTTCCGATGACTAAATACATGCTTGACCTGGTCAAATACTTGCTGGGACCAATTCACTTCTAAATCATAATCCTGCTCAAAGTTTTCTTGAGGGCTTGGTCCAAATGCTCTGCTTTCCTCTTTGACTTGTGAAAAGAGATCTAGCTGATCGTCATCACTTGAGAAATCATCAACTTCGATCAAAGGGAAGTGCCAAAAACCGGCTAGTAGTTTCTCGCTTTCATTTTTCTCTAGTAAATATTGCCCACGGCCATTGCGTACAACTAAAGCCTTGAGATAAATTGGGAGAGGTTTTTTCCTGGGTTCTTTAATCGGATATACATCCATAGTTCCGTTCTGATAGGCTGCGCTAAAGTCCTTAACAGGGCTTTCTTCTGGTCGAGGGTTAACTGGAGCCTCTATGTCAGACCCTAAATCCATCAGAGCTTGGTTAAAGTCACCTGGTCGTTTCGGGTCAATCAAGATTTCCATCATTGCCTGAAAAATTTTGCGATTGCTGGGAACTCCGATATCATGATTAACCTCAAACAAGCGTGCCAAAACCCGCATGACATTGCCATCAACCGCTGGCTCAGGCAAATTAAAAGCGATACTGGAAATAGCTCCCGCAGTGTAAGGGCCAATCCCTTTTAAACTAGAAATTCCTTCATAGGTGTTTGGAAATTGACCCCCAAAGTCAGCCATAATCTGCTGGGCTGCAGCCTGCATATTGCGTACGCGGGAATAATAGCCCAAACCTTCCCATGCTTTCAGTAAACGCTCCTCAGGGGCATTGGCCAGACTTTCAACAGTTGGAAACCAGTCCAAGAATCGTTCGTAGTATGGAATAACTGTATCCACTCTGGTCTGCTGAAGCATGATTTCAGATACCCAGATATGATAAGGATTTTTACTTCTCCGCCAAGGCAAATCTCGCTTGTTTTCATCATACCAGTTGAGGAGTTTTTCACGAAAAGAAATAATCTTCTCCTCCGGCCACATGACGATACCGTATTCTTTCAAATCTAACATATATCTAGTATAACATAGAAGCTTCTAACTGTCCTTTTCTCAGTACTAAAAAGCCTCTTCCCATGGGAAAGAGGACTAAATCTTATTGATGAACTGCTTGAGCTGCTGTGATAAGGGTCAACTTGTACACATCATCTGCATTACATCCACGAGAAAGGTCGTTAACTGGTTTGTTCAATCCTTGCAAAACAGGTCCGACAGCCGCAAAACCACCGAGACGTTCTGCCATCTTGTACCCAATATTTCCTGCTTCGATACCTGGGAAGACAAAGACATTTGCTTGACCAGCTACATTACTTCCTGGAGCTTTAAGAGCTGCAGTTTCAGGAACAAAGGCAGCGTCAAATTGCAACTCACCATCAATCTCAAGGTCGGGACGCAAGTCGTGAGCAATTTTTGTAGCTTCCACTACCTTATCAACACTTTCACCAAAACCTGAACCTTTAGTAGAATAGCTTAGCATAGCAATTTTAGGTTCAATACCAAACATTTTAGCTGTGATTGCTGAATTGATCGCAATTTCAGCCAAAGCTTCTGCATCTGGATTGATGTTAATGGCACAGTCTCCAAATAGGTAACGTTCCGTACCACGAACCATGAGGAAAGCACCTGAAGTACGAGTTACATTTGGACGAGTTTTGATAATTTGAAGGGCTGGGCGAACTGTTGAGGCAGTTGAGTGAATCGCACCAGATACCATACCGTCAACCAAGCCCAAGTAGACTAGCATCACACCAAAGTAGTTGACATCTTCAACCAAAACTTTGCGCGCTTCTTCTTCAGTCATTTTGCCCTTACGACGCTCTACCAAAGCAGCAACCATTTCTTCGAATTGAGGATAATGTTGAGGATCAATCACTTCATAACCATCCATGATCCCTTCGATTTCGAGATAAATTTTAATTTTTTCAGGGTTTCCGAGCAAAACAGGGATTACTTCTGTTTCTTTTACCAAGCGTTTTGTTGCTTGAAGAATACGTGGCTCTTCCCCTTCAGGGAGAACGATACGAGCATTTTTGCCAACTAGGTTGGCTTTGAGATTTTCAAAAACTTCCATGAGTTTTCTCCTTTAAGAAAATAAATTATACTCCAAATAGATTTTAAAGAGTATTAGTTGATAACTGAGTAATAAGATTGCTGAAATCATCCGGTAAGGGGCTTTCTAGTTGCAAATCTTGCTCTAGAAAGGGATGATAAAAAGATAAATAATGACAATGCAAGGCCTGGCGTTGAATCCCATCGTCTAGGCCGCCTCCATAGAGATCGTCTCCCAACAAAGGAAAACCAATATGAGAAAAATGCACTCGGATTTGGTGGGTTCGCCCAGTATGCAGGCGAATATCAACTAGGTGAATATTTCCATAGGACGCTACAACTTTGTAAGACGTATGAGCGTATTTCCCACCTTTGGCAACCCGTCTCGTGATAATAGAATCTTCATCACGCGCAATCGGGGCAATAATCTCCCCCTCTGGCTCCAAGTCACCATCTCCTTTAACAAGTGCAAAATACCTTTTTTCGATAGACTTTCGTTGCAGTTGCTTGTCTAATCGTGCATGAGCATAACCGTGCTTGGCAAAGAGCATCAAACCAGATGTATCTCTATCAAGCCTAGTCACGATGTGAACTTGCTGGTTTTCATATTCTTGCTTAACATAGTAGCCCTTGATAAAATTAGCAATGGTATTGGAATGATTGACACTGGGGATGGAAGCTACTCCATAAGGTTTATTCAAAACCAGAAAATGGTCATCCTCATAGAGAACATCCAGTGGACGCTCAATTGCTTCAAGACTCTCAAACCCTTCCTCCGCTGGAATGTCAATAGTTACCCTGTCTCCAATATCTAAGAGATAAGTCGCATTTTGTGGTTGGTCATTGACCAGAATAGCCCCGCCTCGAAACTTAATCTTAGCCAAAAGTCCCTTAGAAACCTCATGTTTCTTGAGGAAAGTTTTAACTTTGACGTGCTCATCTGCGGTAAATTCGAACCTCATTCATCCACCTCGCCGATGAAGGCATCTTTGACACGATTCCAGAAACTAGTATGACTTGGTGTCGCTACGAAGTGAATCTTGTGATGGTCGATTTGATACTCAATCCGTTCGATATTACGGAAGGAATAGACGCTGTTATCGACTGATATCGTGTGGTAATCATTGCGTGTCGGCAAGAGCTCAATCTTATCTTTTTTGGGAATAATGATTGATGAACCCAAAGTGCGATAGACTCGGTTGTTAAGACTTGCTATTTCCGTCAACTGTAAGGCTTCAATGGTCGGATGCAAAACAGCTCCACCCAAGGATTTGTTGTAGGCAGTACTTCCCGTCGGCGTTGAAACAGTCACTCCATCTCCACGAAATCGCTCGAACGGAACATGGTTAATGATGATATCCGCAACCATGGTGCGGTCTGATCGACGGATGCTGGCTTCATTTAAAGCACGGAAGATTTTCACCTCTCCATTTTCAAGCGTTACCTTAACATTCAAGACCGGATAAGAAACTTTGGCACCAGTATCTAGTAAAAGATTGGTCACCAATTGATCCAGCTCAAAATCACGATAATCTGTGTAAAATCCTAAATGCCCTGTATGAACACCTACAAATCGAACCTTGTCTAACTGATTCTCATACTTGTGAAAGGCAGACAAAAGCATCCCGTCACCACCAATGGAAATGACGATATCGGGATTGGTATCGTTCAGTATAAAATGTTGTTTCTTGAGTTTTTCCCTCAGCTCATGCAAGACCTTCTGACTCTGAGGTTTTCTATTTGCTATGAGGTCAACTCGTTTACCTGTATTCTTCATCTGTATCGTCACTATTTCCTACACCATCGTTTAATTTTCTGCTCAATGGATCAAAGAGAGCCTGCGCTTCCTGGATATCGTCACGAATCTTACCCATTTCTTCATCCAGTTGATAGGCTATTTTCGCTGTGATTTCCAGTCTTTTCCTGATTTCTTCTGGAAAATCACCCTGATACTTATAATTGAGCGAGTGTTCAATCGTAGCCCAGAAATTCATGGCTAAAGTCCGTATTTGAATTTCTGCCAAAATCGTCTTAGCTCCGTTGATCGTATCAACCGTGTACTCGACAACCACGTGATAAGAACGATAGCCCGAAGCCTTACGATGAGTGATATAATCTCGTTCCTGAACGATTCTCATATCTTGGCGTTTACGTAGAATCTCAACTACCTCTTTGACGTCATCAACAAACTGGACCATGACACGTAAACCAGCAATATCTTGCAAGTCATTTTCTAAAGTTGCATAAGTAATTCCTCGACGAGCCATCTTTTCTTTGATACTTTCAATCGGTTTGACACGACCCGTTACAAACTCGATCGGAGAATGCTTATTTTGCTTACGATACTGTTTGCGAATTCCCCGAAGTTTAATCTTCAATTCACCAACAGCCTGAATGTAAGGATCTAAAAATTCTTCCCATTCTATGGTCATACTTTCTCCCTTGTAATGTTTGATTGCTCTGTCGAAAATCTTTGATTTTTTCAGTACATTCGTATACAATAAATACATTGTCCATTATACCATAAATCGCTTTCAAAGATATAGAAAAGGTTGAAAAAATGAAACATTTAGAAATAGAATTGAAAACACTTCTGAAAAAAGAGGAATATGATCATCTAAAAAAACAGTTTTCCCATATCCAACCCGTTCTTCAGAAGAACTACTACATTGACACACCAGATTTCCAATTGCATGAAAAGAAGGTTGCCATGCGCATTCGCACTTTTGCAGATTGGGCGGAATTGACCTTAAAAGTACCTCAAACTGTAGGAAATATGGAATACAACCAGAAACTAACTCTTCCAGAAGCTGAATCGTACCTCGAAAAAAAAAAACTACCTCCAGGGCTCGTTCTAGAGAAACTCGCTAAGATTGGCATCGAAAGCCATGACTGGCTTGTTCTAGGCTGCCTTTCCACTCTACGTTATGAAATGAAAGCTGAGATTGGCTTAATGGCCTTAGATGAAAGTCGATACTTTGACCAGATGGACTATGAACTCGAGCTTGAAGTCACCGACCATGAAAAAGGGAAAGAAGATTTTCAGAGATTTTTAGATGAAAATCAGATTACTTATCAGAAAGCTCCATCAAAATTAATTCGTTTTATTAAAAGCATGAAAAAAAGCTGAAATAATCTCCTTTTTTTGGTAAAATAGAAAAGATAAAAATAAAAGAATCTGGCTTTGAAAAACAAAACTTTCTCAGAGAAGATTCGCAAAGTTTACAGAGGACGGTCTATAATGTCAGATAGAAACAACATGAAACTTTTCACCCTAAACTCTAACCATGAAATCGCTCAAAAGATTGCGGATACAGTTGGTGTACCTCTCGGGAAGTTATCCTCTCGACAATTTTCTGACGGCGAAATCCAGGTCAACATTGAAGAAAGTGTCCGTGGTTACGATGTCTACATCATCCAGTCAACCAGCTACCCTGTTAGCAACCACTTGATGGAGTTGTTGATCATGGTTGATGCTTGTGTACGTGCAAGTGCTCATAGTATCAACGTTGTCCTTCCTTACTTTGGTTATGCGCGTCAGGACCGTATCGCTTCTTCTCGCGAACCCCTCACTGCAAAACTAGTTGCCAATATGCTTGTCAAAGCTGGTGTAAGCCGTGTTCTAACACTTGACCTCCATGCTGTTCAGGTCCAAGGTTTCTTTGACATTCCTGTAGACAATCTTTATACTGTTCCTCTATTTGCTAAGCACTACTGTGATAAAGGTCTTCTTGGCTCTGATGTCGTTGTTGTTAGTCCAAAGAACTCTGGTGTTAAACGTGCACGTAGTTTGGCTGAATACCTTGATGCTCCTATCGCTATCATTGACTACGCCCAAGATGATTCTGATCGTAACGAAGGCTATATCATTGGGGATGTTGAAGGCAAAAAGGCTATCTTGATTGACGACATCCTAAATACTGGTCGTACATTCTCTGAAGCAGCCAAAATCGTTGAACGTGAAGGCGCAACTGAGATTTATGCAGTATCCAGTCACGGTTTATTTGTTGAAGGTGCAGCAGATCTTCTTGACGCTACAAACATCAAAGAAATCCTCGTGACGGACTCAGTAGCAACCAAAGAAAGAACTCCAGAAAATGTATGTTACATTACTGCTAGCGAATTAATCGGAGATGCTATCGTCCGCATCCATGAAAGAAAACCAGTCAGCCCACTCTTTGCTTACAACAAAAAGAAATAAGGTGATTCTTTGATTTATTTGGACAATGCTGCTACGACTCCTATGTCAGCAGTAGCTATTTCTGAAATGACTAAGGTCATGCAAGAAACTCATGGTAATCCTTCTAGTATTCATAGCCATGGTCGGCAGGCTGGCAAACTCTTGCGAGAAGCTCGTCAGGACTTAGCCCTCTTACTAGGAACCAAACCTCAACATATCTTTTTTACATCTGGCGGTACAGAAAGTAATAATACAGCCATTATCGGCTATTGTCTCCGTCATCAAAATCGTGGAAAACATATCATCACGACAGCTATTGAACACCATTCTGTGCTTGAGACTATCGATTATCTGGTACAACATTTTGGTTTTGAAGCGACCATCATCCAACCAGTAAATCAAGAAATCACTGCGCAGCAGATTCAAGAAGCTTTACGTGACGATACCATTCTCGTTTCCACCATGTATGCTAATAATGAAACAGGTAGTCTCTTACCTATCGCTGAGATTGGACGTATTTTAAAAGAACATCCTGCTGCTTATCATGTTGATGCTGTTCAAGCTATCGGAAAAATCCCTATCCATCCTGAAGAATTAGGAATTGATTTCCTTAGCGCTTCTGCCCACAAATTCCATGGACCAAAAGGAGTTGGCTTTCTTTATGCTTCTTCCACGGGCTTTGATTCCTACCTTCACGGTGGAGACCAAGAACAAAAGAAACGGGCTGGAACAGAAAATCTCGCTGCCATTGTAGGTATGGTCGCTGCTCTCAAAGAGGATTTAAATAACCAAGCTAAGCATTACCAAAAACTAAGCGCACTCAAATCTGCTTTTTTAGAAGAAATTGCTGATTTAGACTACTATCTCAATGAAAGTCAAGACCAACTGCCTTATGTTGTCAACATTGGCTTTCCTGGTCAAAAAAATGATTTGCTCTTACTCCGGTTAGATCTTGAAGGAATTTCAATTTCTACCGGTTCCGCTTGTACTGCTGGTATTGTGCAAACCAGTCATGTGCTTGAAGCATTTTATGGACCAGATTCACATCGATTGAAAGAATCTGTCCGTATCAGTCTTTCTCCTCTTAACACTGAGGAAGAACTGAAACAACTCGCACAAACCTTAAAAAATATTATTGGAGATTAATCTAATGGCATTCGAAAAAACCATTAAACTGCAAAACTGCCGCTACGACTACACACTTAGCCCAACTGTCAAAAAGTTCACACTGAAAGACAATACTTTCTTTGAAACAAAAGTAGGAAACTACGAACTGACTCGTCTACTTGAAAAAGTACCCAACAGTGGTGAAGGTTTCAACCTAAAAATCATCATCAATAAAGACCTTACAGGTGCTAAACTCAACATCACTGACAAATCTGGCCTTCGTTTGGTGAATATCTTTAAATCAGAAGATCACCATATTCACCAAGAAAAATTCTACTTCCTCATGGACAGTTTAGTAGAACGCGGTATCTTCACTAAAGAAGAAAGATAATTGACTATGTATCGACTTACCTATCAAGATAACTATCACGTAGAACGTATACTTGAATATAAGGATTACGAAGAGCTCATGTTATCTCTATCTGGCTGTGTGACCCTACCTGATACTCTCCTAATCAGCTCCTTAACGCTGAATGATAAGGTGATTTATCAAGGATTGGTTGGCGATCTCTACCGTTTTCTATCACAAGCTCATTTTTCAGATAAAAACTAAGAAATTTCTTAGTTTTTTCTTGTTTTTGTTGATTTTTTCACAATGTTTCTATAAAATAGAAGAATAGAAAGGTTGTGATTTTGTGAAAGATAAACAGTCTGCTATTCCAAAAGCAACAGCAAAAAGGCTCTCTCTTTACTATCGAATTTTCAAGAGATTTCATGCAGAAAAAATCGAACGTGCCAACTCCAAGCAAATTGCAGAGGCTATTGGTATCGATTCTGCTACAGTTCGACGTGATTTTTCCTATTTTGGCGAGCTAGGTCGTCGTGGTTTTGGTTACGATGTCAAAAAATTGATGAATTTTTTTGCTGATCTCCTAAATGATAACTCCATTACAAATGTTATGTTAGTTGGAATCGGAAATATGGGACACGCCCTTCTCCACTACCGCTTCCACGAGCGTAACAAGATGAAAATTATCATGGCCTTTGACCTAGATGATCATCCAGAAGTTGGGAGCCAGACACCTGATGGAATTCCAATCTATGGTATCTCACAGATTAAAGAAAAAATCAACGAAGCAGATATCAAAACTGCTATCCTAACAGTTCCAAGTGTTAAATCACAAGAAGTTGCCAATCTTTTGGTTGATGCAGGTATAAAAGGTATTCTCAGTTTTTCCCCTGTTCACCTTCACCTCCCAAAAGATGTGGTCGTTCAGTATGTCGATTTGACAAGCGAACTCCAAACCCTCCTCTATTTTATGCGTAAAGAGGATTAGAAAGCGAAAGCATTTATGAAAAAACCAGTTATTGGGATTACAGGAAATGAAAAAGCTCATCCAGATGATGACATCATGATGAGCTATGCAGCGAAGGGCTTTGTTGAAGGAGTCAAGGACGCTGGCGGAATTCCAATCATCCTACCGATTGGTGATCAAGAAATGGCTGCCTATTACATCAGTATCATTGATAAGCTCATCCTAACGGGTGGGCAAAATGTTGATCCAAAATACTATGGTGAACCAAAGGCTATTGATAGTGATGACTACCACCTTCAAAGAGATATTTTTGAACTAGCACTTATCAAAGAAGCGATTAAGCAAAAGAAACCAATTTTCTCTGTTTGTCGGGGTACTCAACTTTTCAATGTCGCCATGGGAGGCACGCTATACCAAGATATCGAGGATCATTGGCAGGACTGTTCAGCCGAATACACGACCCAACGCCTCGTAACAGAACCTGATACCATTCTCCGAGAAATTTATGGAGAAATCTCTCATATCAACTCCTTCCACCACCAGAGTATTAAAGATCTAGCTTCAAATCTTAAGATTGTAGCACATGATCCTAAAGATGGAATCATTGAGGCTGTGACAACTACGGACGGCTTCCCTTATCTTGGTGTTCAATGGCATCCTGAATTTCTCTTTGAAAACCGCCCCAAAGATAAAACGCTGTTTGACTATGTTGTTAACGAACTCTAGGACTTATAAATAGGTTATTAATCATGAATGAAATTAAAATACCTTCTACTCATGAGATTTTGAGAGATATAGAAGCTAATGTTTTCATATCTTATAAGGAAAAGGAAGCAAACCCTTATTTCTTATCAAACAATGAAAAAGAAATAAGGGTTTGCTTTCATCTTTCTAATCTCTATAGACTTTTAACAGCGGAAAGTTACCAATCTTTTTCTAAGAATAAAGAGAATTTCGATAAACTATCTCAAAAAGAAAAACAGCTGAAAGAAATGTCTAAAAAGGCAAAACTATTTTGTAAAAAGGCAGATGCTAAACTAAAAAGTAAATTTCATTCACGTCTTTACTTTTACAGAGATATTCTCATTCATAAAAAAAGATATTATAAAATCGAAGATTTCAATTCGATTGTCAACTTTATCGTTCAAGAAGATTTACTTGTACCCACGATAAAACCTCTTCCTGTTATCAATATGGCAGAAGTAGATTCCTATGTTTTAAAAGTAATTGAGTAAGATCATGTGCAATCTTAAATCAAATCCGTCTTTTCACGGTAACTAAAGTAATCAGAGTGAGAGACAATCAAATGGTCCAAGAACACAATTCCCATCAGTTCACAGGCTTCCTTGACTAACTTGGTCACATGATCATCATTTCGGCTAGGTGCTACTGCGCCTGATGGATGATTGTGGACTAAAATAACAGAAGTCGCCATATGCTTGATGGCATAGTGAAGGATTTCCCTTGGTTCTGCAATGCTACGTGTCGCGGATCCGATAAAGATGGTCTGCTGATGGATGATTTGATTTTGAGTATTGAGATAGAGCGCCACTAGGTGCTCTTGTTTTTTGTCGCCAAGTTCCTGTTGCATTTTCTTTGCTAGCTTTTGACTACTGAGAATACTTTCCATCTCAAGGGTTTCGTGTTTATGAATACGATGCCCCAGTTCAATCACTGCTTGTAGTTCAATGGCTTTGATACGTCCAATACCAGACAGACTCTGCAATTCCTGCAGGGTCATTTTTTTCAAATCAGTTAGACTGGTCAAACTGGTCAAGACTTTCTGGGAAATTTCAAAAACATTTGCCTGACGAGTTCCGGTTCTGAGTAATATAGCTAGCAATTCTTGATTGCTCAGTGCCTCTACTCCTTCTTTAACCAGTCTTTCTCTAGGCAAGAGTGAATCTTCTTGGAATGAAATACTGTACATAAAAATCCTCCTCACTTTATTATTCGTGAGAAGGATGGAAAATTAGATTTTTTTCTCAATTGGGGCAACACTGGCTAAGAGTTTTTTCAGCCCCACTTCTGGGAAATTGATTTTCAATTCCTGAGTATCGCCACTACCCGAAACTTCTAGGACCGTTCCCTCTCCCCATTTCTTGTGAAGAGCAATGTCCCCAATGGACCAACTTGTATCAGTCGAATCTTTTTTATTTCCAGCTGCAAATTGTCCAAATGGGAGACCACTTGACTGGATAGAGCTTGGTGCGGCATTGCGTTTTCGTTCTTGAAGGGCTTGAGCTAAGCTCATACCTTGACCGAAAGCAATCCCACCACTGCTATAAGATGCCTTAAAGCTAGTATTCGCTGGTCGAGCCAAGCCCTGATACTCAAGCAGGTCCGAACTGATTTCATTGATGAAACGTGTTGGACGATTGTAGCTAGTACGACCGAAAAGCAAGCGAGAGTTGGCATTGGTCAGATAGAGGATCTTTTCTGCGCGTGTGATACCGACATAGGCCAAACGGCGTTCTTCTTCTAGCTCATCTGGATCTTCAGCCGCACGGCTAAGCGGAAATACATTTTCCTCCATCCCAATGATAAAGACAACTGGGAACTCTAGTCCTTTCGCTGCATGGAGGGTCATCAAGGTTACTTCAGATGTCTCCTGACTGCCTGAATCCGTATCCGCAATCAAGGCTAAGTCATTCAAGAAACGACTGAGTTTATCTAAACCTGTTTCCTCTTCCTGACTATCAGGATTGTCATCAAAGTTCTTGGTAACAGATAGGAACTCTTCAATATTTTCAACCCGCGCCTTGCTTTCCAAGGTCGCTTGGGCATTAAGAATTTCCACATAACCTGTTTTTTCAAGAACCGCTTCAACTAACTCTGTGATGGTTAATTGATCCAGTTGTTCCCGCAAATCCAAAATCATATTGGCAAAATCCCAGATAGACTGGGCTGCCTTACCTTTGATGCCTGACAACATAATATTGGCTGAAGCGTCTAGCATAGACATATCTTGCATATTCGCAAAGTCGCGAATTTTCTCAACGGTTCCTGGGCCGATTCCGCGTTTAGGTTCGTTAATAATGCGCTCAAAACTGATATTGTCACTCAGATTGGCAATGAGATTAAGGTAGGCGATAATATCACGGATTTCCTTACGGCTGTAGAACTTGGTCCCGCCGACCATAGTATAAGGAATATTGGACTTTAGGAGGGCCTCCTCAATAGTACGGGATTGTGCATTAGTCCGATAAAGAACCGCAAAATCCTTGTGGAGGAAGTTTTGAGTTCGACCAAGTTCATCAATGGTTTTGGCTACAAAAACAGCCTCATCCTGTTCGTCATTTGCACGATAGTAAATAATCTGCTCACCATCAGCATTCTGGGTCCAGAGATTTTTGGGGCGGCGATTTTGATTGTTTTTGATGACGTCATTGGCTGCTTGGAGAATGGTTTTTGTTGAACGATAATTTTCTTCTAGCAAAACGACCTTGGCGTTAGGGTAATCTTTCTCAAAATCCAAGATATTCTGCATATCAGCCCCACGCCAACCGTAGATAGACTGGTCCGCATCACCGACAACGCAGATATTTTTAAAGCGTGAAGCCAAGAGTTTGACCAATTGATACTGGGCATGGTTGGTATCTTGGTACTCATCAACATGAATGTACTGGAACTTCTGCTGATAGTAGGTCAAGACGTCAGGATTTTGATCAAAGAGACGGAGGGTCAGCATAATCAAATCATCAAAGTCAACGGACTCAGACTGACGAAGCTCCTTTTGATAAGCTGTATAACACTGAGCTACGATTTGCGTGTACATATCACCAGCCTGGGCAGCATAAGCCACATCATCAATTAGGTCATTCTTAGCATTGGAAATGGTTCCCAAAATAGTCCGTTCATTCCATTTTTTCGGATCTAAGTTTAATTGCTTGAGAATGCGTTTCATGAGGGTTCGCTGTTCTCCGGGATCTACAATGGTGAAATTCCGATTGTAGCCAATATGATCCGCATCGCGACGTAGGATACGAACACACATGGAGTGAAAGGTCGCAATTAGGCAGTCCTGGGTTGCTGGATTAAGGCTATAAGCACGCTCCTTCATCTCACGCGCAGCCTTGTTGGTAAAGGTAATGGCCAAGATATTCCAAGGATTGACCATCTTTTCATCAATCAAGTAGGCGATTCTGTGAGTTAAAACACGAGTCTTTCCAGAACCAGCCCCCGCCATGATTAACAAGGGCCCCTCTGTCGTTTGCACCGCCTCAGCTTGACGGTCATTCATTCCATTCAATAATGCGTTCATCTTCTCTTCCTTACTCTTGAAGTCAATGTTTCTATTATATCAGAAATCAGAGAAAATATCTTTAGCTAGACTGGTGGCGTCTAGAAGGTAAATCTTTCATCAGCTGAAGACAACGCCTCATATCTAGATAAGAAAAAGAGCTTGGAAAGCTTTTCCAAACTCATTTAAATCAATTGCAATTTACTAGAACAAGCCTAGGACTGTTCCATCACTTTCAACATCCATATTAAGAGCGGCTGGACGTTTTGGAAGACCTGGCATGGTCATAACATCACCAGTTAGGGCAACGATGAAGCCTGCACCTAATTTTGGTACCAATTCACGGATGGTAATTTCAAAGTTTTCTGGAGCTCCAAGTGCATTTGGATTGTCAGAGAAACTGTACTGAGTTTTAGCCATACAGATTGGCAATTTGTCCCATCCGTTTTGAACGATTTGAGCGATTTGCGTTTGGGCTTTCTTCTCAAAGTTCACTTTGCTACCACGATAGATTTCAGTAACAATCTTTTCAATCTTTTCTTGGACAGAAAGGTCATTGTCATAAAGGCGAGTATAGTTGGATGGATTTTCAGCAATAGTCTGAACAACCGTTTCGGCAAGCGCTACGCCTCCTTCTGCGCCATCAGCCCAGACACTAGCCAATTCTACTGGAACATCAATAGAAGCACAAAGTTCTTTCAAGGTTGCGATTTCAGCTTCTGTATCAGAGACAAATTCATTAATCGCAACAACTGCAGGAATACCAAACTTACGAATATTTTCAACGTGGCGCTTCAAGTTAGCAAAACCGGCACGAACTGCTTCTACATTTTCCTCTGTCAAAGCGTCCTTAGCTACACCACCATTCATCTTAAGGGCACGAAGGGTTGCGACGATGACAACTGCATCTGGAGAAGTTGGCAAGTTTGGTGTCTTGATATCAAGGAATTTCTCGGCACCAAGGTCCGCACCAAAACCAGCTTCAGTAACAGTATAATCCGTCAAGCGAAGGGCTGTGCTTGTTGCCAAAACAGAGTTACATCCATGAGCGATATTGGCAAATGGACCACCGTGTACAAAGGCAGGTGTACCGTAAATTGTCTGAACCAAGTTTGGTTTGATAGCGTCTTTCAAAATCAAAGCCAAGGCACCCTCAACCTGTAAATCACCAACAGTAACTGGTGTACGGTCATAGCGATAGCCAATAACGATGCTAGCCAAGCGCTTTTTCAAATCTTCAATATCAGTCGCCAAGCAAAGAATGGCCATGATTTCTGAAGCAACGGTAATATCGAAACCATCCTCGCGTGGAATACCATTTAGAGGACCACCAAGTCCAACGGTCACATGACGAAGGGCACGGTCATTCAAGTCCACAACACGTTTCCAAAGAATACGACGTTGATCGATTCCCAGCTCATTTCCTTGGTGCAGGTGGTTGTCAATCAAGGCAGAAAGAGCATTGTTGGCAGTTGTAATGGCATGCATATCCCCCGTAAAGTGAAGGTTGATGTCTTCCATTGGCAACACTTGGGCATAACCACCACCGGCTGCACCACCCTTAATCCCCATGACTGGACCAAGAGATGGTTCGCGGATAGCAATCATCGTTTTCTTACCAATCTTGTTCAAAGCATCCGCAAGACCAATGGTAATAGTTGATTTCCCTTCACCTGCTGGTGTTGGATTGATGGCAGTAACCAAGATCAATTTACCAACTGGATTGCTCTCAACTGCACGAATTTTATCAAAGCTGAGCTTAGCCTTGTACTTTCCATACAATTCCAAATCATCGTAAGAAATACCCAGTTTCTCTACAACATCAACGATTGGTTTCAACTCAATACTTTGTGCGATTTCAATATCTGTTTTCATTCAAAACTCCTCTAACCTCTAATGTGATAATTCATTATATCACAAAACAAGATTTTTAACATCCATAAACTCTCTAAACGTTCGTAAATATCCTGAATTTCAAGATTTTTAGAGCCCTTTTAAAAATTTTATATGGCTTTATAGTTTTAGACTATAAAGAATGTGAAAATAATCTAGTCAAGAAAGAAATTATCAATTTCAGACAAATCATGGAGAATTTTATTATCTTCAATTTCTAAACTTTCTGCCATCTCAATAGAGTACTCAAACCTAAGTTTAGTATTTATTGACAAATCAAACGAATATGCTTGTATTTCGCCCAATTTTTTATACTTTTCTATAATTTCGTTGTAAATGACAAGATAATTTTCGTCTAAAGTTTTTATGTAACTATTCAGATTTTCTTTGTAATCTTGAATTATCCTTTGTTCTCTTTCATTTAATATTCCCTTACCTATCTCCCAAATTATTGAAGTAGATATTGAACCAACTACAGAACCAAGAACAGGTATTGGAATCATGATCTGACCAATACAAGCACCAATTGTTGCAAAGGAAGCATCCATTACATTTAATGTCAAAAGATTCATAAATTCATCTTGGGTTATTTCTGTAGATCTATACTTTAGAATAATGTCTATCATTCCATAAGTTGCCATAACTAAAGCACTAGCATTTGGAGCACTAATACCAAAGACATTTGTTAATCCGTAAATGGAATAACCAGATATTGCCCCCTTTACAACTCCTTCAGCTGTGTCCAATCCACAATCTAACCAATCTGATTGTTCGAATTCAAAAATACTTTTTCCTTCTTTGTATTTCCCATACACAGTCGACATTAATGCTAAACCACCCTGTAAAAAAGCTGCGTTTCTTGCAACCTTGTTAGCTTCTTTTAAATTTGGTAATGCATGTTTTTGGGCCACTAATCTTTTTTTATTTAATTCTTCTTGTTTTAGTCTGACTGTTTTACGAATATTCTTCTCTTCAGAATCTATAAGAGAATGAATTGAATTTTTTTGAGCGTCTTTATAATCTAGAGCAGAGGATTTCATCCAATATTTGTATGAAGTAAGTCCCTTGCTTTCAGTGATATCATTAATCATTTGGCATATATCCGTAATTTGTTTAATGGATAATCTCTTGCCATTCACTTCAACTTCTTTTGCTCCAGCCATTATTTTTTCAAATACTTGAACGTGATCTTTTGGAAACATCATTTTCATTTTTGAACTGTAATGAAACGATTGAGCTAGTTCATCACGTAAATTACCATAAAACTTCATTTGAATGGTATTTCTACCAATTAATAAATCGGCTGGTCCATTATCATTCAATACTTCGACAATAGGATTTAACCCTTCAATGGCTCTCCTCGCATTTACAATCCCTGCTTCTGCAAATTCAGCGATAAAGCCGTGACCACCATAATCTCCTCCACGCTTCTTTAAAATAACGTCTTCAATATTGTCTCTCGTATAGTTTAAAATCTTTGAGGCATTGTCCTTGTTTAAGATGACTCTGCGTGCTTCATCCTCTATGATTTTCATAGCATTATGTAAATCTTGAATTCTCAAGTTATTTAAACAATTGACATATGCACCAATACCTTGGTTAAAAGCTTGATTAATAATCTGGTTACTCATTTATTCTAATTTCCTTATTTACCATAGCAGTCAATGATAGAGTTGAATTCACTAAAGCACCTGCTTGATATTTTTCGTCATCAGTAAATAAGCTATAGTCCATTCCAGTTAAAGATAAATTGGCTAAATAAATTCCTTCTGTTTGTTTTTCAGTTAGTTCTATTAATTCCGTAACTTCTATTACTTTTTCTTTAAGTTGTCTAGCCAACAATTCTACCTTTTTCTGTTCCTCTATAGCCTCTTTTGCAACTTCTTCATTTTTCCTATTAGCTACTACACCAGCGCCAACAGAAGCGGTCAACATAGCGCCTGCAATTCCCCAACCGACAGGACCAGCCAATGCCAAAAATGCGTTACCGGCTGCCACTCCACCGCCACCAGCTGCTACACTTCCACCACCTAACCAAGCCAGAGCGGCGCTATTTGCTGCAGCACCTGTCAAACTTGAAATTGCAGTACCTGTTGATGCAACACCAAATGTAGTTGCAACACCCATAGCGGCAGTAGGCCCTAAAGTTGCAACTGTTACTCCTAATGCGCTAAGTGAAGCCGTAGCCGCTGTGCTACCACTTGCTAATTCAGCTTCCTTAATTGACTGTGAAATAGCAATTTGCTTATCTTCAAAATTCTGAATTTCAACATCAATTGCTTCTAATTTTGTTTCAAACTCTTTTGGTTTATTTGCTAGTTTGTTAATTCTTTCTTCAACAATTTTTACAACTTTGATAGCTTTATCCCTAACCTGATAAAGCTCTATTGATTTATTAGCCAAGCTATCAGCTTCCTCATTATAACAACTAATAGCTTCATTATATCCATCAACAGCTTCTTGTCTTAGTTTAGAATTAAAAAGGTCTACCGATTCAATTTGTTCTTTTGTATTATTCGCTATTTTCCCAGCTTCGTTAAATGTTTCAGAAGTCACATTTGTTATCTGATGTGCTACATCTCCGGCAACTCCAACAGCTTTCACTGAGACATCTGAGACAACATTACCAACTTGGCTTGATACTTCACCTATAGTTTTTACAGATTCAGTAATAACTTCTCCAGTAAATTTACTCGCTTCATTTAAAGCTTCGCTAGTAGCAGAACCGACATCATTCAATACTTTACCAGCTTCCTTTGCAATGTTGTCTGCAAATTTAAAAAAATCCATAATAATACCCCTATTAATTTACTTAGATTCATTATCTTATTTATTACTATAAATGTCAATAATAATATATTTTTCTTTTAAATGCTTTCTTTGACTTGCATATCATTTTTGTGTACAATAGTGCTATGAAAATTTTAGTCACATCGGGCGGTACCAGTGAAGCTATTGATAGTGTCCGCTCTATTACTAACCATTCTACAGGTCGCTTGGGGAAAATCATCACAGAAACCTTGCTTGCTGCAGGGCATGAAGTTTGTTTGATAACGACAAAACGAGCTCTGAAGCCAGAAGCTCATCCCAACCTAAGCATTCGAGAAATTGATAATACCAACGACCTTCTAGTTGGGATGCAAGAACTTGTTAAGGAATATCAGGTCTTAATCCACTCAATGGCTGTGTCTGATTATACTCCTGTTTATATGACGGGGCTTGAGGAGGTTCAGGCTAGCTCCAATCTAGAAGAATTTTTAAGCAAGCAGAATCATCAAGCTAAGATTTCTTCAACTGATGAAGTTCAGGTTTTGTTCCTTAAAAAGACTCCAAAAATCATCTCTCTAGTCAAGGAATGGAATCCTGCTATTCATCTGATTGGTTTTAAACTGCTAGTTGATGTTACCGAAGACCATCTGGTTGACATTGCTAGAAAAAGTCTTATCAAGAACCAAGCAGACTTAATCATCGCAAATGACCTCACTCAAATTTCAGCAGATCAGCATCGCGCAATCTTTGTTGAGAATGATCATCTTCAAACTGTTCAAACCAAAGAGGAAATTGCAGAACTCCTCCTTGAAAAAATTCAAACCTATCATTCATAGAAAGGAAAGCCATGGCAAATATTCTCATTGCAGTGACAGGTTCCATTGCCTCCTATAAATCAGCTGACCTGGTCAGTTCTTTGAAAAAACAAGGCCATCATGTCACTGTCTTAATGACCGAGGCAGCGAGAGAGTTTATCCAGCCTTTGACACTACAGGTACTCTCACAGAATCCAGTTCACCTTGATGTCATGAAGGAACCCTATCCTGATCAAGTCAATCATATCGAACTAGGTAAAAGAACTGATCTTTTTATCGTTGTCCCTGCTACTGCTAATACCATTGCCAAACTTGCGCACGGTTTTGCGGATAACATGGTGACAAGCACAGCGCTTGCCCTACCAAGTCACATCCCTAAACTCTTAGCGCCAGCCATGAATACAAAAATGTATGACCATCCGGCAACCCAGGCTAATCTAAAAACATTAGAGACCTATGGTTATCAGATTATCTCTCCAAAGGAATCTCTACTAGCCTGTGGCGATCACGGCAAAGGCGCCCTAGCTGACCTGAATACTATATTAGAAAGAATAAAGGAAACCCTCGATGAACAAACGCTCTAACATTGCCCCAATTGCTATCTTTTTTGCAGTTATGCTCGTTATCCACTTTTTGAGCTCTCTCCTATTTAATCTTTTCCCATTTCCAATTAAACCAACTATCGTTCATATTCCAGTAATCATTGCTAGTATCATTTACGGCCCACGAGTTGGTGTTACACTTGGTTTCTTGATGGGACTGCTAAGCTTAACGGTAAACACGATTACCATCCTTCCAACCAGCTACCTCTTCTCACCATTCGTACCGAACGGAAACATCTATTCTGCGATTATTGCTATTGTCCCTCGCATTTTGATCGGTCTGACACCTTACTTGGTATATAAACTGATGAAAAATAAAACTGGGCTAATCCTAGCTGGTGCCCTTGGTTCCCTTACCAACACCGTCTTTGTCCTTGGGGGAATCTTCTTCCTTTTTGGAAATGTCTTCGACGGCAATATCCAAAAACTCCTAGCAACCGTTATTTCTACAAACTCAATTGCCGAGCTTGTCATTTCTGCTGTTCTAACAGTAGCAATTGTCCCACGTTTACAAACCTTGAAGAAATAAAAAATCAACTCCACTTTCATCCTGAAGGTGGAGTTTAGCATTTAAAACATAAGAAACATCAATAGAATATGAAAGCCAAAGCGCAGGAGCTGATACGAAAGAGGGGTAGGTTGCTGGCTTTTCTGGCTATCCAAGTATAGGGTTAGTGATAGAAAAACCAAACCAAATGCAATCACCAATCTGACGAAATAAGCAATTTCGAGTATTGCTGCCATCAAAAGAAAACCTAATAAAGGAAGGCTAAAAAGTGAAACAGCCAGGCCACTTGCTAATAGAGAGAGTAGCGAAAGGACCAATAAACTATAAACTAGGAAACGAGTCCAACCTGAGACTACTTTCCCTTCACTTTTCTGTTTTGACATCATCACGATTACCACGATTAGGTAAACAAAAAGTATCATCACAATTTCTCCTCGGGTCCTATTATTCTTTACCACATTTTAACCAAATTTTCCTGAAAAATCAATAATGCTTCTTGACTTGATTGGTGATTTATTGTACTATACTTGTGTATATACAGATAAATGGAGGTTCTTATGGATATACGGAAAAAAACGCAGTTTATGACTATGACTGCCCTACTCACTGCAATAGCGATTTTGATTCCAATCATTATGCCTTTTAAAATAGTTATCCCACCGGCTTCTTACACCTTGGGAAGTCATATCCCCATCTTTATCGCCATGTTTCTTTCGCCTTTGATGGCTGCTTTTGTGATTATTGCTTCTAGTCTCGGTTTCCTGATGGCAGGTTATCCGCCTGTTATTGTACTTCGTGCCTTCTCTCACATTGTTTTTGGTACTTTGGGGGCTTTGTACTTAAAGAAATTCCCTGAAACCTTGGATAAACCAAAGGCATCTTGGATTTTCAACTTTGTTTTGGGTATTGTTCATGCTATCGCTGAAGTAATAGCTTGTATCATCTTTTATGCTACTTCAGGGACAAATGTTGAAAATATGTTTTATGTTCTTTTTGTCCTAGTTGGTTTTGGAACAATTGTCCATAGTATGGTAGACTATACATTAGCACTAGCTGTCTATAAAGTGCTTCGAAAACGTCGCTAAAAGGAAAAACTATGACAAAGGATCGCAAACAAGCTCTTCTCAAACTGTTAAAAGAGGCGCCAAAAGCTCTCAATGGTCAAACCCTGGCTGAACACTTCCATGTTACACGCCAGGTCATTGTACAGGACATCGCTATTCTCCGAGCAGATGGAGCTCCTATCCTATCCACCAATCGTGGTTATATCTACAAAGAAAATGATGCCAGCCCCTACGTCCACAAACTCTTTAAAGTGAAACATGAACTGGAAGAAATTGGTCAGGAACTTCTAGCTATTGTAGACAATGGCGGACGCGTTCAAAATATCTTAATCGATCATCCCGTTTATGGCGAAATTGAAACCCTACTCAAACTCACTTGCCGCCGAGATGTCCAGCACTTTCTGGAACAAGTCGAGAATTCAGACTTTAGACCCCTTTCTGAATTGACAGATGGCATTCATTACCACCTTGTTGAAGCCGAAACGCAACAAGACCTCCACTATATCGAGGAGGCCTTGGATCAGTTAGGTTATTTAGTAAAAGACTAGAAAATTTCTTTCTCCCAGCCGTCCTCTGTGCGGTGGCGATAGAAGAACTCAGACTTGTCAGGTGCTTCCATCATTTCCATCAAAGGCAACATATCATAGGCCAGATCCAAGTTTGGAATCTGGTCTTTTTGCACCCAAGATACTTCTCCTTCTTCTGAAGATAGGAGATTTCCAGTAAACTCTGTCGCTTTATAGCAAACAACGATGTAGCGCCCACCTGTATCTAAGGGCCAGTTTTTAATGCCGACTAGTTGTGGATTCTGAATGGTTAGACCTGTTTCTTCATAAATCTCACGAATGACAGACTCGGCAAAGGCCTCGCCGTTCTCAACATGACCTCCTGGAAAGGCATAGCCAGACCAGCGATTGTTTTCAGGAGAGCGATATTGCATTAGGACTTTACCTCGCGCCTTATCTTCGACAAGGCAGATGTTTGTTAGGATTGTTTTTTGGGAACGTGACATGGATTCACTCACTTTCTATTTGTTATTATTCATCTCGATATTTTACTTCTGACTTCATGATAAAGGGATTGATCAATTCATGATGGTCATAAGTAGTACGGGCCAAAAAACCTCTAGCAATGATGATTTCCTTATCTTCTATGCGATAGTCTATATTGATAGGGACGGCTGGATCCGAGATAACTGATAAAACAAAGAATGCTGCAAACCAAAGGTAAAATGTCACCAATCCACTAAATATTTGAAAAATAAGGTGATACCATTTAGCATCTCTTGTTCTATAAAAGATTCTCCAAGGATGGATTAGGAAGGTCAAACAAAGAATGAAAAACCAACTATTCCACAAAATCGGCGTAAAAGATAGTCCAAAAACCAGCAACACCAAATGAAGAACCACAAAGGTCAGCAAAGCCAAATAAAGTGTCTTAAACGAAATTAACTTAGTTAGATTTTCTTTTGTCATAATTTTTCCTCTTTTTATCATTATATTTCAAAATCACCATCAATATCGCTGGAATGATGAAAAAGATTAGATAGGTAGCAATTGGAAGCCAGATGTACCGATAATCGACAGATAATAGGGAAGGAATTTTTTTAACATTTCTCCCTTTCACCCCAACAAGTAAGTGGAGAAGAAAAATAGGTCCGTTTATGAATAGAAAAGTTTTTAAAAATCCGTTTACTGAAGCCTTATTGCTAAAACCATCTCTAAAAATACCTTGATAGAGTGTGTGCACCAAAAAGACAAAATTCATAATAATTGGCAAGACATAGGATAGTTCTTGATATGGTTTCGGGATAAGTGACGTCCCGAACAACACATACATGATACCAAAAATAGAAAATAATATTATACCACCATCCATAAAAGAAGCAAGCTTTGAATGTCTTTCCAGCCACAATTGGACCTGAGCTATCAAAGAATACTTTTTATGGATTTTTCTCATTTTTCTGTTCTGTTGTTTGACCTTCTTTTGTCTCTTAATCTTTCGTTCCATTTACGTCTCCTTCTTCGTTTTTCTATCCGTATAATCAAAAGCAGAATGCCCAGCCCCAAGAAAAAGAAAAAGAGATAACTTACAATAGGAAACCAGACATAGGCTGGATCCATAGAAATTAGGGGAGGGGAATTCGTTGACTTGCGACGTCCTAGCCAGTTCAGACCTACCAAGAGATGAAAAGGAAAAAGAGAACCATTGAAACCGATAAATATCCATGAAAAGTAACGCCATTTCTGAAGTTTATCACTACTAAAACGAAGGACAAGGATATAAGTTGATACGATCAGAAGGATAAGATTGAAGCTTAAGGGGGAAAGATAATTTAAGTTTGGGAATGGAGAACTAATGAAAGAGACGGCGAGAAATGATACAAACATAGATCCAAATAACACACTCGTATCCAAGAGTTGACCAATCTTTCGATGCCTTTCTAACCAAAGAGAAAACCTCTTAGTCCAAGAAGACTTTTCTTTTGTCTTGTACTTCATTTGTCTACTCATCTTCATTTTCATCTACTCCTTTTTTGAACCTTTAGAGAGAAAGAAGATTGCCAAAGTTAACATCAAGACTAGAAGGTAGACGACAATAGGGAACCAGATATAGGATGACTCCAGTGAAAACAAAGGTGAGAGAACGACTCTTCCTCTTTTTCTCACGCCAATCAGTTGAAAAATGAAGCTAAGGATATTGATATAAATAAAGGGTTCACAAAATCTTTTAAGGGTCCTTTCTTTTTTAGTTTTCACTGACAAAAAGAGAGCATAGAACCTATTCCCCAAGATAAAAAGATTCAATTGCAAGGGAAATAAGAGCTCTCTATACCGAAAATCAGCTGGAATGCTTTTGTTTTGTGATGTTGTAAATTCTATAACTAGGAACAAGATGATGTAAAAGACAATATCAAGCATAAATTTGATAAATCGATGCCCTTGTAACCAAAAACGAACAGAATCTAAGCCTGATGATTTTTTATAATTCTTCTCTTTCAATTTCATAATAACTTCTTTCCATAAAAAATATATTCTAAAACATGATTGTTTGTTCATTGAGTCATCTGAAAACAAAATCACAATTCTACCAGTATTTGACTCTCAGATTTTGATGATTTCTTACGTACCATTCTAATTTCAGTGATAGGTTTTCCAAGGTCAAGTATTTTTTCTTGCCCATCAAAAGTAAAACCCATTTTTTGATAGAAAGCAATCGCTCGCTTATTCTCATTTAATACCCATAAAAATATTTCAGAGAACTGTTCAAGAGTCGTCAGAGCTTCCTTCATTAACTTCTGAGCAATACCTTTTCCATAATAGTCTTTTAAAACATATAAGGCAATGATTTCGCCAGCTTGAATAGTCTCATCACGAAAGTTTCCATAACTGATAAAACCAACTACTTTCATATCATCTATGGCAATCAATGTATTTTCTGGATATTTTTGACTAAAGAATCGACATCTTTCTAATGTCATTGTCTCCTGAAATTCTGCAGGCAAAAGATCGTCATAAGCCTCACGCCATGTCTGCCAATGAACTCGGGATTTCCCTTCTATCTCCTCAGGAGTTTCCATTTGTTTGATAGTTAGGTTCATTTATTTTACCCCATTCTTCTCTCAAAACACCATATTTAATACTATCAAAATATTTGCCTTGGTAATAACGAACTTTTGGAATATGAGCTTCTTTTTTCATTCTTAATTTTTCAGCCAATTTCATCATACCAAAATTTCCTGACCAAGTTGTCAAACCAAGATGCTCCAACTCCAAGTAATCCTGAAATGTCTGATCTATCCACTGTAGCATAGCAGCTTTTCCAATTCCAGAGTTCCAAAATTTCTTGTCATAAATACAAATTCCCAATTCCATCCATCTTGTTTGTTTACATACCCAGTAGCGCGAAACAGTCCCAACTAGTTTATCATCAACAAAAATACCAAGGCGATTTGAGTTGTTTAGAGCGGATTCTGATTTTTGTAGTTTAAATTCTTGAAAATTAGGAAAATGCTGATAATCGTCATAATAGGGAGCATCATACTGCTTCCAAATTGGATCAGATTGTGAATAAGCAATTTCCCACAAAGACAACAGATCTTCTTCTATTAGTTTTCTTAAATAAACCATACTATTTCCTAATCCAACGCCTTGACTTCCTCAGCTACTTTTTGTAGATACTTTTCTCTTGTTGAACTTGTATTCACCTCACGCCCTAACTCACCCAAAATTGAAACTTTCTTTGTTTTAATACCGCAGTGATTTAGGACAGCATTCTTTAATACTGATATTCCATAACTGTCTGGGATACTGATAGGACCTGAGAATGCTTTGTACCACCATGTTGGTGCCATGGATGTTGCGTAAATACTGGCTGATTTTCCTTTTAGTAACTTTTTAAACTGCTGACCTCTTAAGTAATTCCAAATAAAACTTCCTTGATTATTGGCAGAGTACGCAATTCCTGGCGTGAAAACACGATCAATCCAACCCTTCAATAAGCTAGGCATACTACTCCACCAAATTGGATAAACAAAAATGAAATGATCTGCCCACTGGATTAATTCCTGAGAGCGAAGTATGAAAGAGTCCTCTTCCATACGTTTTCGATAACCATAACGTAATACAGGATCAAAATCTATCTCATTTAGGTTAATAGATTCAAGCTCATGATGATTTGAGTCAATATTTTCTACAATCGTTCGAAAAATTTCTTGACAGAAACTTTCCTTGTCAGGATGTCCATTGATGACTAAAATTTTCATTCATTCTCTCCTATCTAATCCAACGCCTTGACTTCCAACATCATATCGCGTATCTGAGCAGCCAACTCGAAATCAAGCACTTCGACGGCTTCTTGTATTTGTTTTTCGAGTTTTTTGACGAGTTCTTTGCGTTCTTGTTTGTTGAGGCTATTGATATCGACTTCCTTGTCCTCTTCCTTAGCTACTGATTTAGTCACGGCAATTAAGTCACGGATAAGTTCAGTAAACCTTAAGTTCTCAGTGAAGTGTATATTTTAATGCCTCTTGCTCCTATTTTAATAAGACAATAAAGTTTTAAGTCTGTTTAAGATTTTTAACACTCTTTATTAAAGTAAGAATATACGCCATTAATTTATTTCTAAAATACTCAATCATAGCGCCAGAAAAGAACAGGGCCAGTGTCATAACTAGAATCATAATGACAAAAATGGGAAATTCTTGTTCTTCAACTAAAGTATGGATGGTTGGTATAATTCTTCTAAAAATAAGAGGATGTACATGAAACAGATAAACCCCCAAAGTTAGTGGAGATATTAAAAGAACTATTCTCTTAAAAGTTAAGGGAATATCTTTAATATTCAAGAAGAGTAAAAATATTGCTATTCCTTGCAGTGTAACCGTAGGAGAAATATAACTTCTCCACTGTTCAAAACCAAGCCAGCACAATATAAAAGTTAAACTAGTTAGAAATAAAATGAATCCACTAACATTACGTATTTGAAAACGACTTTCGTAATTTGATTTTCTAATTATTGCTCCTATAGTGTACAAAAGAATCATCCATAATACACTATATCCACCCCACAAGCCCAGAATATCTTGTTTAAATACTGTAGGTATGACAGAAAAGTATATAAATGCTCCACTAACAATTGGAAGCAATTGTTCTTTTTTCAATGTCAACACTGCTTGATTCAAAAATGGTGCTATTAAGACTAAACCAAAATAGCAACTCATATACCAATACTGTCCATGACTTATTGGAGTTAAAGCTGAAAACCAATCACTTAAGTTAACAGATGTTTTTGAAAAAATAGCAAATACAAAAGTAATTGAAATAGTATAGAAAATAATCTGTACCCAAAAACTAAATATTTTTTTATAACTAAATTGTGAATAAAGACCGACATACCCACTGATTAAAATATAAATATTTACAGCTGAATATGAGAAAGCTTCTAAAAAATTGGCAAAAATATAGTAAAGATCTTTTTGACTATCAACTTTCTCCAAAATTCCTCCCATACCCAAAACATGTAAGTTGCAAATCATCAACATAGCGAAAATTCTACAACATTCAATGCCTATGTGTTTAGTTTTTTTTGCTGTCATATTATGTCTTTCTATATATTTCTATTTCTTTATAATTTTTTCAGTTTAACGCCTTCACTTCCAGCATCATATCGCGGATCTGAGCAGCCAGTTCAAAGTCAAGCACTTCGACGGCTTCTTGCATTTGTTTTTCGAGTTTCTTGACGAGTTCCTTACGTTCTTGTTTGTTGAGGCTATTGATATCGACTTCCTTGTCCTCTTCCTTAGCAACTGCCTTAGTTACAGCAATCAGGTCACGGATTTCTTTCTTGATTGTCTGAGGTACGATACCATGCTCTTCATTATAAGACATCTGGATTTTCCGACGACGAGCCGTTTCATCAATAGCACGTTGCATAGACTGGGTCACCGTGTCTGCATACATGATGACATGCCCTTCGCTATTGCGAGCAGCACGTCCAATGGTCTGAATCAATCCACGTTCGTTACGAAGGAAACCTTCCTTGTCAGCATCTAGAATAGCAACCAAGCTTACCTCAGGAACGTCAATCCCTTCGCGGAGCAGATTGATTCCGACCAAAACATCAAAAACACCCAAACGTAGGTCACGGATAATCTCCGTCCGCTCCAAGGTTTTGATATCCGAGTGCATATACTTGACCTTGATGCCCATTTCTTTGAAGTAGTCGGTCAAGTCTTCTGCCATCTTCTTGGTCAAGGTTGTGATAAAGGTTCGTTCATTCTTTTCAACACGGGCATTGATTTCACCTAGGAGGTCATCAATCTGTCCCATAGTTGGACGGACTTCCACTTCAGGATCCAAGAGCCCTGTTGGACGAATGATTTGCTCGATCACTGTCTCGGTCTGTTCATTTTCATAGTCACCTGGTGTCGCTGAAACGTATACAATCTGATGCACATGACTCTCAAACTCCTCCCGACGGAGAGGACGATTATCTAAGGCAGACGGCAAACGGAAACCATAATTGACCAACATTTCCTTACGAGAACGGTCTCCATTGTACATGCCCTTTATTTGCCCCATAGTCATGTGACTTTCATCAATCATAATCAAGAAATCATCTGGGAAGAAGTCAAGAAGCGTATAAGGAGGCTCTCCTTCGCTACGACCATCCATGTGGCGGGAGTAGTTTTCGACACCGTTGGTATAACCCATCTCACGCAGCATTTCGATATCGTACTCTGTCCGCTGTTTCAAACGCTGAGCTTCTAGCAGTTTGCCTTCCTTTTCAAAGACAGCCAACTGCTCCTCCAACTCTGCCTGAATTTTCACAATCGCAACTTCCATGTGGTCGTCATTGGTCACAAAGTGAGTGGCAGGGAAAATCGCCAAATGATCCACTTCACCCAATACCTGACCTGTCAAAGCCTCAACCTCACGGATACGGTCAATCTCATCACCGAAAAACTCTACTCGAAAAGCGTGTTCATCACGAGAAGCTGGGAAAATCTCCACCACATCCCCGCGAACGCGAAATCTTCCCCGTTGGAAATCAATATCATTGCGTTCAAACTGAATATCAACCAAGTCATTCAAGAGTTTATCACGAGAAATCTCCAGACCTGGACGAAGACTAACAACACTATCAGAATATTCCTTGGGCGAACCCAAACCATAGATACAAGAGACAGAAGCTACGACGATGACATCGTTACGCTCCAGAAGAGCTGAAGTCGCTGAGTGTCGAAGCTTGTCAATCTCATCATTGACCGAGCTATCCTTCTCAATATAGGTATCGCTCGAAGGGACATAGGCCTCTGGTTGATAATAATCATAGTAGGATACGAAGTACTCGACTGCATTTTCAGGGAAAAATTCCTTGAACTCTCCATAGAGCTGCCCAGCTAGCGTTTTGTTATGGGCAATGACCAAAGTTGGTTTATTAACTTTGGAAATGACCTGACTCATGGTATAGGTCTTCCCTGTACCCGTCGCCCCCATCAAAATTTGGGCCTTCTCTCCACCTTCGATATTGTCAACCAACTGCTCAATCGCTTGGGGTTGATCTCCTGAAGGTTGGTATTTTGATACTAGTTTAAATTTATTATCTGTAATTCTATTAATCATGATTGCCTCATCTGCATTTTTCTATCCTTCTATTTTACCATAAATTTACTTTTCAGACTCTACTCTAGGTTGATAAGAGTGAGTATTTCATGTTACATTTCCTTACATAAAATCCATAAAATTTGCCTTTTCATTCATTTTCTGATATAATGGGAAAATATTCGGAAAAGGAGACTAAAAATGAAGAAAAAAATACTAGCATGTTTGCTCATTTTATTTCCCATTTTCTCACTAGGTATGGCAAAAGCTGATACTGTTAAGATTGTGTCTGATACAGCTTACGCACCTTTTGAGTTTAAAGATTCAGATCAAACCTATAAAGGGATTGATGTTGATATTATCAATAAAGTCGCAGAAATCAAAGGATGGAACATCCAAATGTCTTATCCCGGCTTTGACGCAGCTGTAAATGCAGTGCAGTCAGGTCAAGCAGATGCTATTATGGCAGGTATGACAAAAACAAAAGAACGCGAAAATGTCTTTACCATGTCTGATACCTATTATGATACAAAAGTTGTCATTGCTACCACAAAGGCAAATAAAATCACCAAATATGAGGAACTTAGCGGGAAAACAGTTGGAGTTAAGAACGGAACTGCCGCTCAACGTTTCCTCGAAAGTATCAAAGATAAATACGGTTTCTCTATCAAAACCTTTGATACAGGTGATTTGATGAATAACAGTCTAAGTGCTGGTGCTGTGAACGCCATCATGGATGATAAACCTGTTATTGAGTATGCGATTAACCAAGGACAAGATCTCAGCATCAATATGGATGGCGAGGCTGTTGGAAGCTTTGCTTTTGGTGTCAAGAAAGGGAGCAAGTATGAACACTTGGTTACCGAGTTTAACGAAGCCCTAGCACAAATGAAGAAGGATGGTAGCTTGGAGCAAATCATCCAAAAGTGGACGGCTTCTAAAACTACGGCAAGCCCAACAATAACTACTGCTGCTGGACAAAAAGCTACTCCTGTGAAAAGCAAGTATATTATTGCCAGCGACTCATCTTTCGCCCCATTCGTCTTTCAAAATTCAAGCAATCAATACACCGGTATTGATATGGATCTTATCAAGGCCATTGCCAAAGATCAAGGTTTTGAAATTGAGATTACCAATCCAGGATTTGATGCAGCCATTAGTGCTGTTCAAGCTGGACAAGCAGATGGTATCATTGCTGGTATGTCTGTAACAGATGCTCGTAAGGAAACCTTCGACTTCTCAGAATCATACTACACAGCAAATACGATTCTCGGTGTGAAAGAATCAAGCACAATTGCTTCTTATGAAGACCTCAAGGATAAAACTGTCGGTGTTAAAAACGGAACTGCTTCTCAAACGTTCCTTACTGAAAATCAAAGCAAATACGGCTATAAGATTAAAACTTTCGCAGATGGCGCTTCTATGTATGACAGTCTGAATACTGGATCTATTGATGCCGTGATGGATGATGAGCCAGTTCTCAAATATTCTATCAGCCAAGGGCAAAAATTGAAAACGCCAATCGCTGGAACTCCAATCGGTGAAACAGCCTTTGCGGTTAAAAAAGGAACAAATCCAGAATTGATCCAGATGTTCAATAATGGACTTGCGAACCTCAAAGCTAACGGTGAATTCCAAAAGATTCTTGACAAGTATCTAGCTAGCGAAACTTCAACTGACTCTACAAGTACAGTTGACGAAACTACTATCTGGGGCTTGCTTCAAAACAACTACAAACAACTCCTTAGTGGACTTGGAATCACTCTTGCTCTAGCTCTTATCTCATTTGCAATTGCCATTGTCATCGGGATTATCTTTGGTATGTTTAGCGTTAGCCCATACAAATCACTTCGTCTGATCTCTGAGATTTTCGTTGACGTTATCCGTGGTATCCCATTGATGATTCTTGCAGCCTTCATCTTCTGGGGTATTCCAAACTTCATCGAGTCCATTACAGGCCAACAAAGTCCAATCAATGACTTTGTAGCTGGTACTATCGCCCTCTCACTCAATGCAGCTGCTTATATCGCTGAAATTGTTCGTGGTGGGATCCAAGCTGTTCCAGTTGGCCAAATGGAGGCCAGCCGCAGTCTTGGTATCTCTTACGGAAAAACCATGCGTAAGATTATCTTGCCACAAGCAACTAAATTGATGTTGCCAAACTTTGTCAACCAATTCGTTATCGCTCTCAAAGATACAACCATCGTGTCTGCTATCGGTTTGGTGGAACTTTTCCAAACTGGTAAGATCATCATCGCCCGTAACTACCAAAGTTTCAAGATGTATGCAATCCTTGCTATCTTCTATCTTGTAATTATCACGCTTTTGACTAGACTAGCGAAACGCTTAGAAAAGAGGATTCGTTAATGGCAAAACTAAAAATTGATGTAAATGATTTGCATAAGTATTATGGAAAAAACGAAGTTTTAAAAGGGATTACGACTAAGTTCTATGAAGGAGATGTTGTCTGTATCATCGGTCCTTCCGGTTCTGGTAAATCCACATTCCTCCGTAGCCTTAACCTTCTTGAGGAGGTAACGAGTGGCCACATCACAGTAAATGGTTATGATCTGACTGAAAAATCAACCAATGTCGACCATGTTCGTGAAAACGTGGGAATGGTCTTCCAACATTTCAACCTCTTCCCTCACATGTCAGTCCTAGAAAATATCACTTTTGCACCTATTGAACACAAACGAATGACCAAAGAAGAAGCTGAGAAATTGGGGATGGAGTTGCTGGAGAAAGTCGGTCTTGCAGACAAAGCTAATGCTAACCCAGATAGCCTATCAGGTGGTCAAAAACAGCGTGTAGCTATCGCTCGTGGACTTGCCATGAATCCTGATATCATGCTCTTTGATGAGCCAACTTCCGCTCTGGACCCTGAAATGGTTGGAGATGTACTGAATGTTATGAAGGAATTGGCGGAACAAGGCATGACCATGATCATCGTAACCCATGAGATGGGATTTGCTCGTCAGGTGGCTAACCGTGTTATCTTTACGGCTGATGGTGAATTTTTAGAAGATGGAACTCCAGATCAAATCTTCGATAACCCGCAACACCCTCGTCTAAAAGAGTTCTTGGACAAGGTCTTAAATGTATAAAACAAAACTGTAAGGTTCTCCTTACAGTTTTTTAATTGCGTATTGGATTTTTTGTTTTTTTTGAAAATTATGATAAAATAAAAACTATGATAATGAGGAAATCTCATCCCTAGTCCAACTAGGAAAAAATATAGAAATTAGGTAGCTAGATGTCATCAAAGGTTATTGTTACAATTTTCGGTGCGAGTGGAGATTTAGCCAAACGCAAACTCTACCCTTCCCTTTTCAGACTCTATAAATCAGGCAATCTCTCTGAGCATTTTGCTGTTATCGGAACAGCTCGTAGACCTTGGAGTAAGGAATATTTTGAATCTGTAGTTGTAGAGTCCATCCTTGATTTGGCAGATAGTACCGAGCAAGCCCAAGAATTTGCCAGCCACTTCTACTATCAAAGCCATGATGTGAATGATACTGAACATTACATTGCTTTGCGCCAATTACAAGCTGAGCTGAATGAAAAATACCAAGCTGAACACAATAAGCTCTTCTTCTTGTCTATGGCGCCTCAGTTCTTTGGAACCATTGCCAAGCACCTCAAATCTGAAAACATTGTTGATGGCAAAGGTTTTGAGCGCTTGATCGTTGAGAAACCATTTGGTACAGACTACGAAACAGCTAGCATACTCAATGAAGATCTCCTTGCGGCCTTTGATGAGGAGCAAATCTACCGTATCGACCATTACCTAGGTAAAGAGATGATTCAGAGTATCTTTGCTGTTCGTTTTGCCAACATGATCTTTGAGAATGTTTGGAATCGCGAACACATCGATAATGTTCAGATTACCTTTGCAGAGCGCTTGGGTGTTGAAGAACGCGGTGGCTACTATGATCAATCTGGTGCCCTTCGTGATATGGTGCAAAACCATACTCTTCAACTCCTCTCTCTTCTAGCCATGGATAAACCAGCTAGCTTTACAAAGGATGAGATTCGTGCTGAAAAGATAAAGGTCTTTAAAAACCTCTATCATCCAACTGAGGAAGAATTGAAAGAACAGTTTATTCGTGGTCAGTATCGCTCTGGTAAAATCGATGGCATGAAATACATTTCCTATCGTAGCGAGCCAAATGTCGATCCTGAATCTACAACAGAAACCTTTGCATCTGGTGCCTTCTTTGTAGACAGCGATCGTTTCCGTGGTGTTCCTTTCTTCTTCCGAACAGGGAAACGTCTGACTGAAAAAGGGACTCATGTCAATATCGTCTTTAAACAAATGGACTCTATCTTTGGAGAACCATTAGCGCCAAATATCTTGACCATCTATATCCAACCAACTGAAGGATTCTCTCTCAGCCTAAATGGGAAGCAAGTCGGTGAAGAATTTAACCTAGCTCCAAGCTCTCTGGATTACCGTACAGATGCTACTGCTACTGGAGCCTCACCAGACCCATACGAGAAATTAATCTACGATGTTTTGAACAACAACTCAACCAATTTTAGCCACTGGGATGAGGTAAGTGCTTCTTGGAAATTGATTGACCGTATCGAAGAGCTCTGGGCAGAAAACGGAGCTCCACTCTACGATTATAAAGCTGGAAGCATGGGGCCACAAGCTAGCTTTGAATTACTTGAGAAGTATGGAGCTAAATGGACCTGGCAACCAGATATCGCCTATCGTGAAGATGGCCGTTTAGAATAGCAAAAATATCCTGCAAGATTGACTTGCAGGATATTTATTTTGTATTAAATCAAGCCTTCTAAGAGACCCTTCATAAAGTTTTCTGAGTTAAATTCCCCTATATCATCGATTTTTTCACCAAAACCAATCAATTTCACTGGGATATTGAGTTCTTCACGGATAGCTAGTACAACACCACCTCGGGCAGTTCCGTCAATTTTTGTCAAAACAATTCCAGTCAATGGTGTTATCTTAGAAAATTCCTTAGCTTGTACTAAGGCATTCTGTCCAGTTGAAGCATCGAGTGCCAGGAAGGTTTCATGAGGTGCTTCAGGAACGACACGTTTGATAATGCGACCAATCTTTTCCAACTCGGCCATGAGGTTATCCTTGTTTTGCAGACGCCCTGCTGTATCAATCATAAGGATATCAATCCCTTCAGCTACAGCACGTTGCATCCCATCAAAGACCACGCTTGCTGGATCAGCCTTTTCAGCTCCCGTCACAACCGGAACATCCACACGTCGACCCCATTCAGCTAGCTGGGCCACAGCACCCGCACGGAAGGTATCTGCCGCAACCAACATGACTTTCTTGCCAGCTTGTTTGTAGCGATGAGCTAATTTCCCGATAGAAGTTGTTTTCCCAACACCATTGACTCCGACAAAGAGCATGACTGTCAAACCATCTTGGAAATGGATTTGTTCATCGTAGTTGCCATCCTTTTCGTAGAGCTCGACCAATTTCTCGATAATGACACGACGGAGCGCATCAGGCTTCTTAGCATTTTCGAGTTTGGCTTCATAACGTAGTTCTTCTGTTAGGTTCGAAGCGACTTGCACACCGACGTCGCTCAAGATGAGCAGTTCTTCCAATTCTTCGAAGAATTCTTCATCGACAGAACGGAAGTTGGCAAAGAAGGCATTCAAACGAGCTCCGAATCCCGTACGGGTTTTCTTTAGACTGCGGTCATATTTTTCCTGCACGGTTTCTTCAACCTGAGGAAGTTCTTCTTCTACGTCTTCATCCCCTAGCTCTTCTCCAGTTTCTAGAGATTCTTGGCTCTCTTCTTCGAAAAATTCTTCAAGCTCTTGGCCTTGCTCTGTCTCATTAGATTCTAACTCAACTTTTTCTTGAGCCATTTCCTCGACTGCTTCTGGTTCAATCACTTCTTCTGTCAAGACCTGAGGAAGTTCTTCTTGAGCAAGAGTTGCTTCCACTTTGTCACTTCCTGTCCCTTCCTGACTTGTTTCTTCGAGAGCCGTTTGATTTTCTTCAACCTCTTCTGACAAATCAATATTTTCCAGAGCTTCTTTTACAATATCTTCGATTTTCGGCTCTTCTTTTTTCCCGAATAAACGATCAAATAATCCCATATTCTAATTCTCCTTTAACACGTATTCTTCGATAGCCCAAGCAACGGCTTCCTCGTCGTTGGTCATTGGGGTAATCACATTGGCAACTGCCTTAACCGCAGGAACTGCATTTTGCATGGCAACTCCCAGACCTGCCCATTCAATCATGGAAAGGTCATTGGCCTCGTCCCCACAAGCCATGACTTGACTTTGATTGATTCCTAAGTGTTTAATTAATTTCGCTAAACCTGTTGCTTTATGAACATTCTTTGGTGACCACTCTAGCAACATTTCACGTGATTTAAAGATTTCATATTGGTCAAATAATTCTGGTGAAATCTTCTGAATGGCTGCATCCAAAGGTTCTTGGGCAAAGGCAGTCACACATTTATTATATGTCATCTGACTAGATAGATCTTCAAAAGCGACAGGTACGAAAGTCAGGGCTGGGTTGAACTTAGCATAGAGACTTTCTTGGTCCGACTGGATTTGATAGACTGTTCCTTCTGAAATGGCATCTAACGGTAATCCTAGTTTTTCAGTTTCCTCGTACAATCGTGCCACATCGTCGATTGAAAAGACGGTTTTATCGAGAATCTCTCCTGTATTTTTCTGTACCAGACCACCATTAAAGGTGATGGTGTACTCGTCCTCCAGACCATCAGTCCCTAGCTCATGGAGAAAGAAATCCATAGCCTTCAAAGGACGACCTGTTGTCAGAACGACCTTGATGCCACGATCACGCGCAGCTTTGAGGACCTCCTTGGTACGTTCTGTTAGCTTTTTATCCGTTGTCAGCAAGGTACCATCCAAGTCCAATGCAATCAATTTAATATCTGCCATTACAAGCCCTCCATATAAGTCATCACTGACTGGTCCTTATGGTGGCCAATCACTGTTTCTGCTAATTCTAAAATCTCTGGTCGCGCATTTTCAGGAGCGACTGGGTGTCCCACAACCTGCATCATGTGAAGGTCATTGAGATTGTCGCCAAAAGCCATGACCTGATCCATGGTTAGAACAAGTTTTTTTGCCAGCTCAACAATAGCCACACCCTTATCAACGTAGTCCAAGACAATATCGATGGATTCAAAACCTGTTGTCATGGCTTTTACACCAGGAACGTTTTTGTTGACCCAGGCCTCTCCAGCTTCTATCGTATCTTCTGTGAAGTTCGTAGTGAATTTAAAAATCTCATCCTTAATAGCTTCCAGACGCGTTACTTTTTGAATGTTTTCATTGTAGTGACGGCTAAACTTGAGATAGGTCTCATCGACTGTATCCAATACATAACAAGCTTTTTTCCCCGTCAGCAACATTTTTCTTTCATCAAAATAGGGTGATTTCTTTAAAGCTTCAAAAGTGCTCAAGTAAAAATCCCGAGACATAGTAGCCTCATACATATCCTCACCATGAAACTCAACATAGCTCCCATTTTCAGCTATAAAAATCACTTCATCACGCACATCCGCAAACAACTTTTTCAGGGACAAGATACCGCGACCTGAAGCCACTGCAAAATAAATCCCCTTTTCCTTGTAGGAAACAAGTACGTTTTTAAGGCGTTCCATATCAAACCGACCCTCTCCATCTAGAAAGGTTCCATCCATATCGGTTGCTACAAGTTTAATCATAAAATCCTTCATACTCCAATTGATAAATCTATCTTCTATTATACCATAGATAAGTTTAAAAAGTTCCAGTACAGCAGGAAAGCACTACTTTTTCGGAGAAACTTCAAAGGGCCTAAAAATTAGAATTGTAAAACTTTTTTCAGATAGTTTAAAAAGTTTGTATTCCCCTACCCTTTTCTCTATAATGGAGAGAAAGGAGATGACTATGACAGAAATAAAACATGAAATTGATGCTAACTTTGCAGGACGACTCAATATCCTACGCGCAGGTGTTCTGGGCGCCAATGATGGAATTATTTCCATCGCTGGAGTCGTTATCGGCGTTGCCAGTGCGACAAGCAATATCTGGATTATCTTTTTATCAGGTTTAGCGGCTATCCTCGCTGGTGCTTTCTCTATGGCCGGTGGCGAATATGTCTCTGTATCCACTCAGAAAGACACGGAAGAAGCCGCTGTTGCTAGAGAACAGTTGCTCTTGGATAAGGATATCGAATCTGCAAAACAATCCCTCTATGCTGCCTACCTTCAAAACGGTGAGTGTGAAACGTCAGCCCAACTCTTGACCAACAAGGCCTTTTTAAAAAATCCACTCAAAGCCTTGGTCGAAGAAAAGTATGGAATCGAGTATGAAGAGTTTACCAACCCTTGGCATGCTGCTATCTCTAGCTTTATTGCCTTTGTACTGGGAAGCCTTCCTCCTATGCTTTCAATCACCGTCTTTCCAAGTGACTATCGTATTCCTGCTACTGTTTTTATCGTGGCCCTTTCCCTTCTCGTCACCGGCTATACCAGTGCTAAACTAGGCAAGGCACCTACGAAAACTGCCATGATCCGCAACCTCTGTATCGGACTTCTCACCATGGGTGTAACCTTCCTCTTGGGACAACTCTTTAGCATTTAAGATAAAAGAAATACCTCGACAAGCATCGAGGTATCTTTTTTACATTTGCACAATCTTGCGATAGCTTCTTGAGGTAATCATAAAGATTAAGACATAGACGATGAGGAAGATAGCACAGATGGACAGAGTGACTGTCAACATCATGGTCGCATCTAGGACCCCAATGACTTTTAGGATGAGACTAAGCATATGATAGGCAAAGGCAAGGTGTAGGAAGGCAAAGAGCAATGGGAGGAAGAAAACAGTTAGGACCTGTTTATTAATGGTTTGCTTGATTTGCTTTTGATCGAGACCGACCTTTTGCAAAATGATAAAGCGTTCACGGTCTTCATAGCCTTCAGAGATTTGTTTGTAGTAGATGACGAGAACTGTTCCCACCATAAAGATGATGGAGAGGAAGATACCGATAAAGAAGGTCCCACCAAAGAAAGCACTCATCTGCGCACTACTATCAGCCAGATTGCTTCCGTAAATAAAGCTTCCTTCTTTGCTTGATTCTCTATTAAAATCATCAAGGAATTTTGAATAGTCATCTGCAAGTTTGAGTTGCTCTTCCTCACTAGCTGTTACATTCATACCACCATAGTATTGATTAAAAATGGAAGAATTAGGATGCTGGTCAAGAAAGGCTTTCAAGTCAGGAACAACCAGATAGTTATAGTCCGAAGTTAGAATATTGTACTGATTTGGGACATGTTCAAGAATAAAATCTTTTTTGATTTCTTCCTTTATTGTATAGGTCTGGTCATTTAGAGTCAGTTCTTTCTGTCCTTGAAGTTCTTTGTTCTTAGTAAACAATCCAACTTCCTTTCCTGAAAGTGCAAGTTTTTGGCCCGTCATATTCTCATAGTCTTTTTGGTCAAAGACCATAAAAATAGTTTTCGGTTGAACACGATTTTGACCTTTCTCAAAGATTGTCAATTTCGTACCTTCTTGGTTTGCTACACCAAAGCTACTGTATGTAAGGACTTCTTTCTTTGTGACAGTCAATCCTTTATCGCTAGCATACTGGTCTAGGAGTTTATTTATGTCTTCTTTTTCAACATTCTGCCCTGTAATTCCAAAATCATGTGGATTCATGACTTTCTTGAAAGTTTCAGAGCCTTTAAAGATACTCGTTGCAGCAGACATAGTCACCAAGACCATGGTTGAGAGAATAGCAATCGTCGCTAGACCAACAGCATTTTTCTTCATACGAAAAATGAGATTGGATACGGAAATCATGTTGTTAGGTTGGTAATAGTAACGCTTGTTTTTCTTCAAGATTTGTAGGAAAACTGTGATTCCTGCATTGAAGAGAAGATAAGTTCCCAAAATTACCAACAAGACTGCTACAAAGAAAATCAGAACAGCAGAAAGTGGGTTTTCGACTGTTACTGCTAGATAGTAACCCGCTCCCAAACTAATCAGACCTAGAATGGTTTGGACACCTAAGAAACGTCCTTTTTTCTCACCACTGGCTTTTTCACGAGAGAGCTGAAGGGCATTCATGCGTGCGATGCGAAAGGCATTGATAAAAATTAGACCTAGGAAGATAACTCCAAAGACGATGAGAACTAGGATAAAGACAATTGGTTGGAAAGTCGAAACGAGCTCCACTTTCATCTTCATAAGCTTCAGAAGAAGGGCAAAGATTAGCTTATCAAAGAGAGCTCCTAGACCGAGACCAGCTGTCAAAGTTAAGGAACCGAAAATAAGAAGCTCCTTAAAAACCATACTGATCAAATGGCGCTTTTCAAGACCCAGCATACCATATACACCTAGCTCCTTGGAGCGGTTCTTCATGACAAAACTATTGGCATAAAGGACAATAATTCCAGAAGCGATGGTAACAACCACCATACCGAGAGCCAGGGTCATAGAGATAGTTTCTCCCCCTCGGATCTTGCCAATGTTAGGATTAAGTGACAGTGAGTAAAAGAGATAGGTGATGGTCACTGCTAAGAGAACAGCAAGGGCAAAGGGATAGTAGAGTTTGCGGTTTTTAATCAAGTTAGATACCGCTAACTTATTGGTTAATCGGAACATACTAATTCACCTCGCTTGCCATAACAGTCAAAGTATCAGAGATTTCTTGGAACATCTGACTCTCTGTCTTGTCTCCACGGTAGATTTGGTTGTAAAGAATGCCGTCCTTGATAAAGAGAACGCGTTTGGCCCTACTTGCTGCTGCCGTTGAGTGAGTTACCATAAGAATGGTTTGGCCGCGTTCATTGATTTCATCAAATACATCGAGTAAGGCTGCAGATGACTTGGAATCAAGAGCTCCTGTTGGCTCATCCGCAAGGAGAATTTCAGGTTCAGTGATGATGGCGCGTGCTACTGCTACCCGCTGTTTTTGACCACCAGAGATCTCGTAAGGGTACTTCTCTTGCAATTGGTTGATGCCCAGATTTTCAGCGGTTACTACCAATTTCTTCATCATCTCTGTGATAGGTTTTCGTGATAACACTAACGGAAGTAAGATATTGTCCTTAACAGACAGGGTATCTAGCAAGTTAAAGTCTTGGAAGACAAATCCCAACTTCTCACGACGGAAACTTGAAGCCTGTGAATTCTTAATAGTGGCTGTGTCTGTTCCATTCAGGTAAACCTGCCCACGAGTTGGCTTATCCAGCATAGCTAGGATGTTGAGTAAGGTTGATTTCCCAGAACCAGACTCCCCCATGATGGCAACGTAGTCACCCTTTTCTACGGTAAAGTGAATATCCTTAAGGGCTTCTACTTGGTTTCCTTGGAAACGTGTTTTGTAGATTTTTTGAACGTGTTTTACATCTAAAAGTGTCATGATTTTCTCCTTCTTAATATCCCATCATTTGAAACTGTGCTTGCATCATAGCGCATCCCAGTTGAACACGCTCGATATCTTTTTGACTTGGTTTTCTTGTTTTCTTTTGTAAGATTCTTTTCATGGTTTTACTCCTTTGTTCTTTATGAGTCTAGTTTATCGCAAAAAAAGGAGGCATGCCATAACCTAACCTTACAAAAGAGACTTTAATCTTACATTTTTGTAAGATTGAAGAATATCAAGCAATTTCGCTATCAATATTTTACCATAAAAGAAAGTCAAGAAGAAAACCCTTGCGGATGCAAGGGTTAAAATTCACTATTCAGTCTGAATCAATCAGTAAGAAATGTAGCTACAATTTGATGATGTATTCTTTCAATTAATTATATTTCTATATAAGCAGAACAGTTTTCTTCTAAAGAAAAGTCTTCTTTTATCAACAAGGTTAAATCTTTTGAAGTCAAATTTTCACTTTGATCAATTCGAACTGCTTGATTCATTATTAAATCTTCATAAAGATTTCGAACAAAACGACCGTTAGAAAAATTGGTAAGATTACTTTCTAACTTATCATTAAAATAATTTAATAATATTTCTTTCAACTTATCGTCTATCTGGTAGTCATCTTTTCTTGCTATAGTTTCAAGAATATCTAACAATTCTGTAGAAGAATAATTTTCAAAATTAATAAAATAATTAAAGCGAGACTTCAGACCAGGATTCGATTCAAAAAAATGATTCATTGGATCAGTATATCCTGCAACAATAACAATTAGATCATCTCTTGAATCCTCTAGAGCCTTTGTCAATTCTGTTAAACATTCTCGTCCATATGAATCCGTATTGTCATTTTCTGTAATACTATAAGCTTCATCTATGAATAAAACGCCACCTTTTGCTTTTTCAATGACACTTTTTACTTTTAAAGCAGTTTGACCTTGATAACCAGCGATTAAATCTGTTCTGGAGACTTCGGTAAAATGCCCCTTTGAAAGAAGGCCTAATTGATAATACATCCGACCTACAATTCTGGCCACTGTCGTCTTTCCAGTACCAGGATTCCCCATAAACGCCATATGTAAAGTTCTCTTTGGTACTTTTAGCCCAGACTCTTTTCTTTTGGACTGAACCTTTTGATATATAACTAACCTCGAAACTTCCTCTTTAACTTTTTGTAAACCAACTAATTGATTTAATTCCTTCATCAATTCATCCAAAGAAGAGTTGTTACGTTTTCCTAACTCCTTCCCTAGTATTTCAAAAAGATAAGAGTAACCTAAATAACAAGCTAAATTATCAGATAATTCTTTTAGCGTTTGACTTATCTTGCTTATTTTATTCTCTTTTTGAAATAAATATATAGATTTATATAAATCTGCTACTTTATTTGTGTCTGAATGATCAATTATAATCTCATTCACTTTTGTGAGAAAAGTCGACTCATTACCCAGTTGTCGATCCAATTTTTTGGCGCTCTCAATTAGTTTATCACGGGATATAGTCATAATCTACCTCAAAAACATAAAAAGTAAAGCAATAATTAACATTCCAATAGATACTCCAGATATGATAAAAACTGTAAGTAGTCGATTGGAAATAAGTTGAATTTGTTCTTTACTTTCTTTCAACTCTCTTCTGAGTTCTTCAATCTCAGCAGTGTGAGAGACTGGTTCCAAAGGAAGCTGACTAACAGCGCCCTCTAAGTTGACAATTCTATCATCTAGTGTAGAAAGTCGTTCCTCATGTTCGACGATAGAATTTTTACTTTTTTCTTCGTTAAATTTCTCTTTAAACTGCTTAAGAGCTTCTAATGTTAATTTTTGTTTCTCTATGGTTTTATCAATACGAGCCTGCTCTTTCAGAATTTTTTTGTTGTTATGTTCAATGGCAGCTACAGAAGAAAGAATAGCTTGAATATAATCTTTATCCAGCGCTTCTAAAGCTTTATAAACTTGACCAAATTCTTCAATAAGTGTTTGTTGATTATCATAAAATTTTGAAATGTAATTTTGAGTTTGTTCAACTAACGTATTAAACTCGTTTCCTGTCACTCCATGTTCAGCAAACTCAAAACCGAAGAAATCATCGTGAGTTCTAACTTTATCAAAATACAGTTCATCTTGACTTTGTTCAGCAAACTCTTTCAGATGCTCTTTCGCTTCATCGAAATCATGTTTGCTAATGTTTATTTCAAATTTTTCCTGTTCTTGCTCAACTACTTCTTGTTCCATATTTATCTCCTTAATCTAGTAAATCTTGTAATAATGCATCAATCTCATCAAAGTCACTTTTTTCGTCTCTTGTAGATTCTTCAAAAATATCTGATAGCTTTTCTTTCATTATTGAAGCAGCCATATCGTGTCTTTCCTTAATAGTATTGATAACAGAATCTTGTTCTACTTGAAGCTTTATGCTCTTTACATCTAGTAATTGATCTTTGATTACTAACATTTCATTATTTTGATCAATTTTCTTAGAACTTAATTCAGTAATCTGTTTATTGACAATTTGCTGATCAATCATTTTTAATACAAAAGCGCCAATAATTCCAGATAAGGTCGCTCCCATAAAAGTTCCAATAACACTGCCGATTGTTCCTAAAAGTGGTATAGAAACAGCTAGGACTGGAAAACTAGCTGTGAGAGAAGCTCCTAAAGTTTCTCCTAGTACAATTGCCCCAGTAGCCGATAAACCAGCAACAACAATTTTACCGATTTCTAGCATCATTATCTGAACACTTTTTTCTTTGTTATCTGGATTGTTTAGATAATCAATTGCTTCTTTTAATGACTTCCAACCTTGGTGAATAAATGTCCAAGCTTTAAGAAAAGTGTTAATTACAGGTCCAACTATCGCAGAAGCTATCATCGTAACCACTGATTTCCCAACGTTTAATAAGTGGTTTGATAAGTTGTTTACAAATGAAATGATGGCCTCTTTTATCTTTTCAATAAAAGTTGATAAGTTTCTCTCTGTCTCTTTAAGCCAAGAGATAAATTTTGAAATTAACTCTCGCAAAAATTCTGATAGTAACTGTAAAAGAGCTGCTTTAAAAGCTTTTCCTGAAACTTTTAAAGCCTCGTCACGTCGTGATTTTTTACCAGATTTTATAGCTCGCTTCTCAGCTTCATCTCTTACTCTATCGTATTCCTCGCGTGCCTCTTTATCTTTCTCAATTAACTGTTTCTCTTCTTTTGAACTAATATTATGGACTTCTCTAGCGTATTGCCCTTTAGAATTTGGATTATCAAATAATTCAGTTGTAGATTGATCACCCTTCGCTTGATTAACTTCACTCCTAATTTCGTTAAGGTTAACTTTACTATTTGCAAAAGCAATCTGCTCTTCCTTTGTCAAAAAAGCATTTGCCTTTGGATCACGTATAATCTCTCCTGCAGAAACTGTATGATCCATCTGAGTTCCTTTTTCTTTTGAACCTGTTGGTCGTCCTGCGTCAAATGGTTTTCTCGCATCTTTGGTTAAAGTATTTACAATTTTTCCTGAACGAGTTGAGTGTGTTTTAATATTTCCTAAGTCATCTTTAACAAAATTATTTTGCCAAGTATCGTATCTTTCTTGATAATCGACATCTCTATTATGAGTTGCTAGTTTTCCTTTTTCAAAATTTTCAGCAGTTTGTATATGTGCGTCTTTTCGTAAATCTAGAGTTTGACCGTTGTTATCTTTAATAAACTCTTCACCTATTTGGGCAGCAAGTTGAAGTTGTACTTGTTCCCAAACTATATTTTCAATAGATTCTTGAAGGTATTCATTATTTTGTAATTTTTCTCTATCTATATCAACTTGCTCTATGTGTTCAACAACATCCTTAAGGTTATTTTCTAAAGAATTTTCTATTTCAAGTAACTGTTCATAGTCAAAGTCAATTTCAGAACTTTGTAATTCAAACGTTTTATTTTCGTTAGCCATATTAATCTCTCTAAATTATTGTATTCACTGATTTATTATACCATTTCAGGATTTGATTTGACAAGTTTAAAAAAACTTCGTCCTCTTGGACGAAGTTCATGCTTCAACTATTATCACCAAAACCATCCATCATTGTCTTCAATGGCTTGGGCTTCCTTGCGTTTGCGTGGTCCTGTTCCATACATTTCTGCTTCGATTTCTTCCTTAGTTGGCAGGATAGAGGCGAGGATGATGTAGATAATCACACCAATCCCAAAATTTGATATGGTAAAAATGGCAAAGAGAAAGCGGACTAGAGTTACATCAAAATTCCACTTGTCTGATAAACCAGCTAAAACTCCCGATACCATACTATTTCGTTTCATTTTATAAAATTTTGTATTCATGATTTGTTCCTCTTTCGGTATTCTTACAAGTAGTATATCATGAAACGGGGGCACAAACATCAGTCCTTAGGCCGATTTAGGATGACGAGTTTACCACGGCAGACGCCACAGCGATAGCACTTGGTATCAATCTTCCTCTTTCGTTGATAGCGTTGCTGGCAGGATTGACACTGATAAACTAGGAAATTACTTTGGGCTCTCAAAGGGGGAACAAAGCGTAGTCCATCCACTTCTTTCAAAAGTTCCTTAAAATCTCGGTCCTTATGCCGATACCCCTTTTTCTGAAAATAAAGGTGATAGTGACAGAGTTCATGGCGCACGATTTTCCGAAAAACCTCCAAACCAAGTTCATTATAGACCTTGGGATTAAAATCCAAATGCCCATCTTTAGGGAAAAATCGCCCACCTGTCGTTCGCAGACGAGAATTCCATTGGGCTTGGTGTGTAAAAGGTCTACCAAAGTCTTCGAGGGAAACGGACTGAACGTACTCAGTCAGTTTCATCTGGAGCTAGGAGCGACAGATTAACTTTTTCACGTTCAGTATCGATTTTCTTAACCCAAACCGTTACCAAATCTCCAACAGACACCACTTGACTAGGATGTTTGATAAATTTGCGACTCATGTGGGAAATATGGATCAAACCATCCTCGTGAATCCCGATATCAACGAAGGCACCGAAGTCAACGACATTACGCACCACACCTTCTAGCTTCTGGCCGACTTTTAAGTCTTTGATATCCAGTACATCTTGACGGAGTACAGGTGCATCAAAAGAATCACGGAAATCTCGACCTGGTTTGAGAAGGTCGGCAATAATATCTTTAAGGGTTTCTGGGCCAAGATCTAGTTCTTGCGCCATCTCCTTAACTGAAAGGGACTTAAGCTTATTTTGTGCTTCTTCATTCAACTCCTTGATATCCAAGCGTTTGAAAAGCTCCTTAACCGCAGCATAGTTCTCTGGATGAACTCCTGTATTATCAAGGATATTGCTACTTTCAGGAATACGGAGGAAACCTGCAGCTTGCTCAAAGGCTTTGGCACCTAGACGAGGAACCTTCTTGATTTGAGAACGTGAAGTGATTTTTCCTTCTTCCTCACGGTATTTGACGATATTTTCAGAAATGGTTTTATTGAGTCCAGCTACGTGGGAAAGAAGAGCTGGGCTGGCTGTATTGACATTGACACCGACTTGGTTAACCACCGTATCTACGACAAAGTCCAGACTCTCAGACAGTTTCTTCTGACTGACATCGTGCTGGTATTGACCGACACCGATTGACTTGGGATCAATTTTGACCAATTCAGCAAGGGGATCTTGCAAACGTCGAGCGATCGAGATAGCAGAGCGTTTTTCAACGGTCAAGTCTGGAAACTCCTGACGAGCTAGTTCACTAGCAGAATAGACAGAAGCGCCACTTTCATTGACGATAACATAGCTGACTTCTGGAAAATCTTTCAGAACTTCCGCCACAAAGGCTTCACTTTCACGACTGGCCGTTCCATTTCCGATGGCAATAATTTCCACGCCATACTGACCGATCAAGTCGGCTAAGTCTCGCTTGGCTTCTTCGATTTGACGATCGGAGGCTGGTTTTACTGGATAAATGACTTGAGTCGTCAGCATTTTCCCTGTTGCATCAACGACAGCTAGCTTGGCACCTGTACGAAAGGCTGGGTCAAATCCTAGAACCACGCGCCCTTTCAGCGGAGCAATCAAGAGGAGATTGCGCAGATTGTCAGAAAAGAGTTGGATAGCCCCTTCTTCCGCTTTCTCAGTCAACTCTGTCCGAATGCGTCGCTCAATAGCAGGCAATACCTTTTTCTTAACTGACTGTTGGACAACTTCATCTATATAGGCATTTTTGACTTTAAAACGAGCACCAAAGAAAGATAAGATACGGTCCGTCGCATGTTCAAAGCCAACCTTCAAAATACCTAATTTTTCCCCACGGTTGAGAGCCAAGGTACGATAGCCCTGCATGTTGCCAACTGTCTCTGAAAAATCATAATAAATCTGAAAAACTTGTTTTTCATCGAGATTTTCACCCTTGACTTGCGAAGTGATTTTAGAGTGTCTCAACACTTCCTGATAGGTCATAGCACGTAGATTGACATCTTCGGATAAGGCTTCGACCAAGATATCAACCGCACCAGCCAAGGCTTCTTGACCAGTCGCAAATCCTTCACAGACAAACTTCTCAGCTTCTTTCTCCAAGTCAGCTACATCCTGCAAAATCAAGCGAGCAAGAGGAAAGAGTCCAGCTTCACGGGCAATGGTAGCCTTGGTCCGACGTTTTTCCTTATAAGGAAGATAGAGTTCTTCTACATCTGCTAATTTCTCAGCTGCAAGGATAGCTTCTTCCAATTCCTTTGTTAGCTTACCTTGTTCTTGAATCTTAGCTAAGACAGCTTCTTTACGATCGTTGAGATTTGTCAGACTTTTATCCAGATCAATAATGGCCTTAATCGCTACCTCATCCAGACTACCAGTCATGTCCTTGCGATAACGGGCGATAAAGGGAATTGTCGCTCCTTCAGCGGTCAAACTTAGAACGGTATCGATTTGCTTTAAGGTTACACCCAAATCTTGGGAGATTTTTTCATATTTTTTATCCATATACCTATTATACCATAAGGAACAGCCCTTGTTTCGCCCTACCCTTTTTTACCTCTTTGATTATCAAAATAATCCCTTTTCAAGAAAATAATAGTATAATAGAGGTAGAATGTAGAAAAGAGGTAGGCCCATGGCTGTTAAATTTACAAAAACGGATGACTTGGACAAGATGTTTGAAGAATTCGCAAAACTTCCTGACTTAACACAAGTCACTTTTCCAGATGACAAAGATAAAAAAGAAAAAGTTGAGAAGAAAAAATAGATGACGATTTTCCAATCTCTTCCTCCTAGTGTATTACAAGCGGGAGCTATTTTTCTCTCCATCATGATTGAAGCCCTTCCTTTTGTCTTGATTGGGAGTCTCATTTCGGGATTGATTGAGGTCTATATCACACCTGATAAAGTTTATGAGTTTCTCCCTCGCAATCGTTGGGGGAGGATCTTTTTTGGTACCTTCATTGGCTTTCTCTTTCCTTCTTGCGAATGTGGTATCGTTCCGATTATCAATCGTTTTCTGGAAAAGAAAGTGCCCAGCTACACAGCGGTTCCTTTTCTGGTGACTGCTCCCATCATCAATCCTATCGTTCTTTTCGCCACATATTCTGCCTTTGGAAATTCAATAAAACTTGCCTTCTTGCGAGCTCTGGGAGCTATTGTGATTGCTTTGATTCTGGGGATTTTCCTAGGATTTTTCTGGAAGGAACCCATTCAAAAAGAGAATCCTATCGCTTGCCATGAACATGACTTTTCACACTTGGGTCCCGCTAGAAAAGTGTTTCAGATCTTTATACAAGCTATTGATGAGTTTTTCGATATGGGGCGTTACTTGGTCTTTGGCTGTCTCTTTGCGGCTATCGTGCAGGTCTATGTCCCGACTCGGATCTTGACCTCTATCAGTGCAAGTCCAGTCCTTGCGATTCTCTTGCTCATGTTTCTAGCCTTTCTCCTCTCTCTTTGTAGCGAGGCGGACGCCTTTATCGGAGCTTCTCTCCTCTCGAGCTTCGGCCTAGCGCCAGTCCTTGCCTTTCTGATCATAGGCCCCATGCTTGATATCAAAAATCTCCTCATGATGAAACACTATCTCAAAGTGCGCTTCATCTGGCAATTTATGGGTATTGTGACAGTGCTTGTCTTGCTTTATTCTTACATGTTTGGAGTGTTGCTATGATGCGATTTTTCATTTTACTGGGTTATTTTGCCCTAACTCTGTATCTGCAGCTTTCTGGCAAGCTCAGTCACTACATTAACCTCCACTATTCCTATCTAGTCTATATTTCCATGCTCCTTTCTCTTCTATTGGCTCTGGTCCAATTCTATATCTGGATCAAGAAAATCAACTCTCGCAGCCATTTAGAAAGTCGTCGAGCTAGACGAATCAGCCTCCTTTTACTGTCACTACCTCTGTTGATTGGGGTTGCCTTTCCGACAGTAAGTTTGGACTCGAGAACCGTGTCTGCTAAGGGATACCATTTCCCACTTGCTGAGGGAATCGATACTGCTATTCAGGCAAGCGAAGGAACATCCAGTCAATACCTCAAACCCGATACCAGCACCTATTTTTCCAAATCTGCTTATGAAAAGGAAATGAGGTCTACAGCTGACAAATACCTCACCCAACCAACCATTCAAATCACTGATGAAAACTATATGGAGGTCATGGAAGTTCTCTATGACTACCCTCAAGAGTTTGAAGGAAAGAAAATCGAATTTACAGGCTTTGTCTATAACGATCCTAGCCATCCAGATAGCCAGTTCCTCTTTCGCTTTGGAATCATCCACTGTATCGCCGATTCTGGTGTATATGGACTCTTGACAAAGGGGAACTCACGCCAGTATCCTGACAATACTTGGATCACCGCTAGCGGAACCCTGACTCTCCACTACCATAAAGAGCTCAAACAAAAACTCCCAACACTAGAGGTTGAGAGTTTCACAAAAGTAGACAAACCAGAAAATCCTTATGTCTATCGCGTGTTTTAATAAAAAGTAGCCTGAACAGGCTACTTTTTTGTCCATTATATGAATTTCATTCTACCTACTCTTTCGAATTGATAGCAAACTCTCACTCTCCATCCTTCCAGTTCCGAGCAATCTCTTCGTCTTTCTGGAGTTGGTCTACCAATTCCTCTACGGAGTCAAATTTGACCATATCGCGAACACGGTCCAGCCAGTAGACCATGACTGTCTCACCGTAAATATCGTCTGAAAAGTCGAAAATATTGACTTCAAAACGTGGTTCTTCTCCATCGAAAGTAACATTTTTCCCAACACTTGCCATGCCACGATATCTCTGACGTTGCACTTCGATATCGACTACGTAAACACCGTCCGCTGGCATGTAAGTTCGGTCTCTTAGGACCAGATTGGCTGTTGGATAACCAATAGTCCGCCCACGAGCATTTCCATGAACGACCATTCCACGAGATGGGAGCGGAGTGCCGAGCAGATGCTTGACTTCCTTTACATCTCCATCAAGAATTGCCTGACGAATCCGTGTAGAACTAATCTTGCCCTTTTCATCCTCAACTGGAGGAACAATGATGATCTCTCCATCAAAATAGTCCTTCAGGTCATCCGCAGTTTTCTTATCTGAGCCAAAGGTATAGTCAAATCCTGCTACAATAATCGCTGGTTTTAAAGCTCGAACATAGGTATCAAAGAATTCTTGACCCGTTAGACTAGCAAATTTGCTACTAAAGTCAAGTAGGAAAAGAGCCTCTACTCCGTGCCACTTCATCTTGTGCTCTCGTTCCTCATGATTGACGATGTGAAGCATGAGTTCAGGTTGGTAAGGTTGTAAGGCAAGTTTTGGCGATTCTGTAAAGGTCATCACGACAACTGGCAGATAATCCTTCATCGAAGCCTTGCTGGCCACTTCAAAGAGTTTCTGATGTCCCTTGTGGATGCCATCAAAATAACCTAGTACAAGGACTGTTTTTCCCGGTACTGCAATGTCTTTTTCGTTCTTAATAGGTACTGTTGTAATCATGAAACTATTATATCATAGAGAAAGTCTTTTCGCTAAGAGGAAATCCCAAATATCGTTTTTTGCGCCTGAACTGACCGTAAGAGAAAATTTAGGGCTTTAGTTTTAAAAAATAGCACCTCCTAAGAGATGCTATCATTTGGTAACTAGTCTATTGTTTCTTCTAAATCTTTTAACTTAACCGAAACAATCTTAGAAACACCTGATTCTTGCATGGTCACTCCATAGATAGAATCCGCTGCCGCCATCGTCCCCTTACGGTGGGTTACGACGATGAACTGACTATCCTTGTCAAAGCGGTTAAGGTAATCCCCAAAACGTTTGACATTGGCTTCGTCTAGCGCAGCCTCTACCTCGTCCAAGATAACAAAAGGAATGGTCTTAACACGGATAATGGAGAAGAGCAGAGCCAGAGCAGATAGGGCTTTTTCACCACCACTCATGAGGTTGAGAGACTGGATTTTCTTACCTGGTGGTTGAACAGAAATCTCCACACCAGCTGTTAAAAGGTCACCCTCAGTTAATATCAAGTCTGCCTGACCTCCACCAAACATCTGTCTAAAGGTCACTTTAAAGGACTCACGAATCGCCTCAAAGGTTGATTTAAAGCGTTCCTTAACCTCATCATTCATCTCTGTGATGGTCTCAAGGAGCAGGTTTTTCGCAGACAAAATATCATCACGCTGGCTATTGAGGAAATCCAAACGATTGTGGACTTCTTCGTACTGTTCAATAGCATCCAAATTGACTGGACCGAGTGAGCGAATAGCTTTCTCAAGATCTTTAACCTCTTGCTCTGCCAGATTGAGATCTTCCAACTCATGTGCTTTTTCTAGAGCCTCAGTGTAGCTGATCTGGTACTGGTCAGTTAATTGAGCTTGTAGATAGCGCAAGCGTTCACTGACCTTTTCCTTTTTGGCTTCAGCACGTGTTTGTTTACGAATCCACTCTTCATTCTGCTGACGAGCCTGATCCAAATGGCTGGCAATATCATCCAGCTGACCCTCGATATCATCCAATTCAAACTGCTTGCGAATCAGACCTTGTTGAAGATTGGCTTTCTGAGTTTTGGCCTCTTCCACCTGCTGACTTAGCAAATCCGTATCCACTTTCTCAAGATTATCAACCTTTTCTTGGAGAAGGCGCTGAATTTCCTCTTGTTCGAGATCCAGATTATCCAATTCCTTACTTAGTCGTTCAATATCAGTCACTTCATACCGCTTTTGTCCTTGCAGTTCTGACTTAAGCAAGCGTGCTTGCGCTACTTGTTCCTGCAAGTTTTGATAACGTTCTTGAATAGCGTTTTTGTTAGACTTAATCTCTTCAATCTCAGCTTCCAGATTTTGCTTTTCACTGGCGATAGTTGCAAGGCGCTCTTGGCATTTTTCCTTGTCCGCTTGCCAATCTCCTTCAGATAGGCGATTTAATTCCTCTTCTTGAAGTTTCCAAAGCGTTTCCAGTTCTTCGACCTGCTGATTGGTTTGTTGATAAGCGAGGTACAAACCTTGCTCCTGAATACGAGCTTGCTCACCCTGAGATTTGATGGCTTCTAATCTTTCTGCCAATACCGCCATCTCATCTTGCAAGGTCTTCAAACTCGCTTCTTCTGACCGCAAGTCAGCTTCTTCTTCAGCAATTTCTTTTTGTAATTGTTCCAGCTCTGGCTTGATGAAAATACTGTTGTTTTGACGATTGGCACCACCCGCGTAGGAACCACCTGTACGCAATTCGGTACCATCAAGCGTCACCATACGAACCTGGTAACGAACTTGACGAGCTGCCGTACGGGCATGTTCTACGGTATCAAAGATAGCCGTTGTGGCTAGCAAGTTTTTGAAAATGGCTTCTAGTCTCTTATCAAACGACACCAACTCATCTGCCATTCCCAGAAATCCTGGACTTGCTGCGATAGCATCTTGATTCTGACTAGAAATCGTACGAGCTTTGATAGTCGTCAATGGAAGAAAGGTCGCACGACCAGCTCTATTGCGCTTGAGGAAATCAATCGCCTTTGTTGCCGCGTTTTCATCTTCTACGATGATATGCTGACTGCTAGCTCCAAGCGCAATCTCTAGGGCAGTTTGATAATGCACATCAAAGGTCAAATGTTCACTGACTGCACCAATGATCCCACCAAGACGGGCTTTTTCTTGAAGAACACTCTTAACACCCGCATAAAAATTACTATGATTTTTTAGGATGTTTTCCAAACTCTGGGCTCTAGCCTGCTTGTTTTTGAGACTGTCTAGACGATCAAAGAGTTGGCTCTGCTGGGCTTGGTAAGAAACTTTCTGCTCCTCTTGTTCCTTGGCACTAGCTTGGTAGTCAGCCAATAATTTCTGAACCTGCTCCTTGGCAGTTTCAAGCTCAGCCTGCTGTTGACTGGCCTTTTCTCTAGCTGTAGCCAGTTGTTCTTTCAGTTTCTCAAGTTGATCAGCTTGTTTTTGAGACTGCTGACGGCTGTTTTCCAACTCATTCTCGATGCGGGTCAGTTGGTTTGAGACATCCGCTTCTTCTTGTAAAAGCGCAACAAAACGTTCACGCAGGAGCTCGATCATTTGGTCAGGATCATCTGAAAATGCCAACAACTCCGCTTCTAAACGATTGAGTTCCTTGTTGTTTTCAGCTAGACTTTCCTCTAACTGTTCCAAGTTCGCTTCTTTTTCAGATTTTTCTTTACTCAGAGCCTTTCTCTTATCTTCCAAAGTCGCCAAACGGGTTTGTGCTTCTTGTTGATTGAGGGCTACCTGCTCAGATTCCAGTTTAGACAAGGCTAGTTTTCGCTCTAAGTCACTGATCAAACTAGTCAAATCCATTAAGCTCCCTTGGTCTTTAGCCATTTGAGCTTGGAGATCTTGGCGTTTCTTTTTAAGAGTTTGATTTTCCTCTTCTAACTCTTCACGTTTTTGGTAATAACTGGTCAAGAGTTCCTGAACCTGCGTTAGCTCGTCTTCTGTTAGCTCTAGTTCAGACTTGTTTTCCTTGATTTGAGCAATCAGTACATCCAAGTAAATCGCCTTGCGTTGACCATCCAAGTCGAGAAACTTGCGCGCATTCTCGGCTTGTTTTGCAAGGGGCTTGATTTGATTGTCCAATTCATAGATAATATCCTCTAAGCGGTCGAGATTGTCTTGAGTTTGTTGCAGTTTGCTTTCTGTTTCTTTTCGACGAGTCTTGTATTTTAAAACTCCAGCAGCTTCTTCAAAAATAGCACGGCGTTCTTCGGGTTTGGAGTTAAAAATTTCCTCAACCTTCCCTTGGGAAATGATGGAGAAGGAATCCCGACCCAAACCGGTATCCAAGAAGAGGTCATGAATATCACGCAAGCGAACTTTCTTGCCATCAATTCGATACTCGCTATCTCCACTACGGTAGATATGGCGTTCTACCTTAATGACTTGCCCTGCATCCTTAATAAAACCATCTTCATTGTCCAAGGTCACGACAACAGAGGCATAATTGAGTGGTTTGCGACTTTCAGTTCCAGCAAAGATAACGTCCGGCATCTTGCCACCACGAAGACTCTTGACACTAGACTCACCCAAGGCCCATCGCAAACTTTCTGTGATATTTGACTTCCCAGAACCATTGGGTCCAACGACAGCTGTCACGCCTTGGTCAAATACGACCTTGGTCTTGTCAGCAAAGGACTTGAATCCCTGAATCTCAATCTCCTTTAAATACATGAATCCAGCCCTTTCTCAACTGCATTTTTAGCGGCCTCTTGCTCAGCCAATTTTTTAGAACGACCTTGACCTTTTCCGATACTCTTGCCCTCAACCAGAACTTCTACATCAAAAACCTTGTCATGGGCAGGCCCCGTCTCAGAGGTCACCTGGTAGCGAATATCCACATCTCCATTGACCTGGAGCAACTCTTGCAGGTGTGTCTTGTAATCCTTAATCATTTCAAAGTCACCTGCTTCAACCTTGGGAATCATGACCTGATAGATGAACTCTTTTACTCTAGCAACATCCTTGTCCAAAAGCAATGCTCCCAAAAAAGCTTCAAAGGCATCTCCAAGAATGGTGTCACGATTGCGCCCACCAGACTTTTCTTCTCCTTTTCCTAGCTTGATAAACTGATCAAACTGGCAATCACGCGCAAAACCAGCCAAACTCTCCTCACGGACAATCATAGCACGGAGTTTAGACAAATCTCCCTCTGGTTTCTTAGGATATTTTTTATACAGATATTCTGAAATCAATAATTGCAGAACAGCGTCTCCTAAAAATTCCAAGCGCTCATTGTGTGAAATTTTTAAGAGGCGGTGCTCATTGGCATAACTCGTATGAGTAAAGGCCGTTTCCAGTAAGTTTTTGTCTGCAAATTCGATTGCAAAACGCTTCTTTAGTACAGTTTGTAATTCTTTCATACCAACCTCTTTCTAACTGATAACAGTCCTTCTTATTATATCAAAAAAAGCCCCCTTAGTCACTTTAAAACGGGACTAGAGGGGAATTGAGCATTTTTTAGAAGACAATTTCAATTTTAGGGATAAACTTGGGGCGAGATAAAGAAAAAAGCCTTATTTAAGGCTTTCATAGGCTTTTTACATCCACCCTGAGGGAATCGAACCCCCATCTCAAGAACCGGAATCTTACGTGATATCCATTACACTAAGGGTGGAAACTTGTCTTATTATAACAGAAATTTGCTCTAATAACAAGTTTTTTTATGGGTAGACTAAGCGTCCATTAGTGGGATGCATCCCCGTTCCAGATAGAGTTTTTCACGATAACATAATCAACATGTTTAAGGTCAGCAATTCTGCGTCCACCTGCGTAGGAAATAGCACTTTGTAAGTCCTGCTCCATCTCAGTAAGGGTGTCTTGCAAATGCCCTTTGGTAGGAAGCAAAATGCGTTTGCCTTCCACATTTTTATATGCTCCTTTTTGATATTGAGAAGCTGAACCATAGTATTCTTTGAACTGTTCGCCATCAACTTCAATCGTTTTCCCTGGGCTTTCGATGTGTCCTGCAAAAAGGGAACCGATCATGACCATGCTGGCACCGAAACGGATAGACTTAGCAATATCACCATGAGTACGAATCCCACCATCAGCAATGATCGGTTTACGCGCAGCCTTAGCACACCAACGTAGGGCAGCCAATTGCCAACCACCTGTACCAAAACCAGTCTTGACCTTGGTGATACAAACCTTACCAGGACCGATTCCGACCTTAGTCGCATCCGCACCGGCATTTTCCAATTCACGCACAGCTTCTGGTGTTCCCACGTTACCAGCAATGACAAACGTATCTGGTAATTCTTTCTTAATGTGTTGAATCATAGAAATCACGCTATCTGCATGTCCATGAGCAATGTCAATCGTGATATACTCAGGAGCATCAGCCTTGAGTTGGCTAACAAAATCATACTCGTAATCCTTGACACCGACTGAAATAGAAGCAATGAGCCCTTGATCGTGCATGCGTTTGATAAAAGGAATGCGCCCAGCCTCATCAAAACGATGCATAATGTAAAAGTAACCGCCTTTAGCAAGTTGCTCTGCAACATCCTCATCCAAAATCGTCTGCATGTTGGCTGGTACAACAGGTAATTTGAAAGTGTGATTTCCAAGTGTGACGCTTGTGTCTGCTTCTGCACGGCTTTTAATGACACATTTATTTGGGATCAACTGAATATCTTCGTAATCAAAAATTGGAAATTCATTTAACATATCGCTGTCTCGTTTCTTTTGTAATGACCTACCTATGCTTGCGCATCCCTACGCCTTTTCCGACGTTTCCTTGATTTATTATAAACTAAAGTACAGTTTTTGTCAAATAATTTTAATTATAAAACAATAATGTTCGGTTTTTATAATTTAAATATAAAAAGTGAGGAGATTAGTTTCTCCCCACTTCCTTATCAATATTTCTTTTAAAAATCGCTTCGGAGCTTTCCATCATTTCACAAAATTCATTATAAGATGAAGCATTCTGAGGAATATGGATAGACAATTTCTTCAACAAAGCTCCATAACCTGCTAGCTTTCCTATCTCATTATCAACAACCTTGTGCTTGCTCGGAAAAACAAGACCAGCTTTCTCAGCTTCTAAAATATAAGAATAGGAAATCAGCTGGAATAAGTCCTCACGGTTGATTCCTTTTTCAGTGAACTCCAGTTTCTTATATTTTGCATCTAGAACAATCTTTCGTTCTCTGTCATAAAAATCTGGATATACCTTTCGTTTCCCAACAGAAAATACTGAAATTCCGTCCGTCTTATCTTTATTTCGTGGATGGATGAAACCTTTTGGCAACAAGCTGTGAACATACTCTTCCCAAAGCCAGGCAACATCAAAGAGAATACCATGTACCCTTTGAGATTGAGGGCCAAGACCATGCTTTTCTCTACTCAGAATCATCAAGCAGAGTTCCTGTAACTTTCTGTACTCTCTGAAGTAGGCGTGTCGGATGGGTTTGATTTTATTCATTCTGATAATCTTAGCACGATCAGCTAGTTTATAAGCTGGAGTTGCACGAGTAATTTCAGTTATATTTTCACGATTACTATCAAGTAGTGCTCCAAAACTTTTTTGAATCTTTATGTACTCAATCGTATGCCGAATCAACTGCATGAGTGGATTATCATAGGTAAACTCTCTTGTTGTATAGGCAATATTTCCCGTAAAAGGAAGATTTTTCTTAAGATGATTTCCTACATCAACGGCTCCCTTTACATGACTGTCGTTATGAGAAAATCTCTGGTATTCCTTATAAAGACCTTTTCTGAGAGCAGCTTGTAAATACTTGGGAAAGAGGTAAATCAAAAGCTGATAGAGTTTATCCTCTAGAGATAGACCGACATCCAAACTAGTCAGATTGATATTGAGAACCTTTTGTAAGAGATAATGCAAAAAATGGTCGTTACTTTCATCAGAAAAACGAGAGGCAATCGTTAATCTTTCCTGACCATATCCAAGAAAACCAATCACGTTTCCTGTCTTGATTTCCTGATTAACTGTTTCCAAAATCTTTTGGTCCTTATCTAAATCAAGAGAATTTATCAAATCATTCGGGAAAATAAAGATACGGTCCTCTCGAGAAAGGTTATCCAGTGTTCTATCAAGAAGCGCTTGACTTAGTTTGGGATATTCTGCTACAAAGTCTTCTTTAGCAATTTTATGCTGATTATCAGTTATACGCATCATTATCACCAGTATCTTGCTGAACTGTTTGCTCGTTATTTGTCAGATCAAATGCTTTTTTCAATGTATCCAGAGTTTCGGCCTCCTCATAAGAACCACGTAAGTAATCTTCCAATAGAGGTTTGAGGTAATCAGACCAGAGTAACTCATAGTCAAAATCCACATCCTGCAACTTAAGGAAATAACTTGGTCCGATATGATAATGACTATTTAGCTCTTGAACGTTTTCGATAGCAGCATTCAAGTTTCTTAGACGAGTTTTTGCTTCTTCGGCTTTATCACCAAGCACGTCATCAAGCATACCAACTTGACTCTCGGCAGTAACTTCAACAAAACGGAAACGACGACGCATAGCAAAATCAAAGGTATCTACTGAACGGTCAATATCATTCATTGTTCCGATGATGTAGACATTCTCAGGAATATAAAACTTGTCATCAGTCTCATGTAAATTAGCATATTGGGTAGAAACACTTCCCTTTTCACCACGATAACCAGGGTCAATAGAGAAAAAGAGTTCACCAAAAATCTTTGAAATCTCTCCACGATTGATTTCATCGATGATGAAGACGAATTTCTTATCAGTATCAATTTCTGTTGGGGAAACATAGTCTTTCAAACCAAATCTCTTTCTCAATGTTTCTAGGACAGTTTTTCCACCACTTTTGTAGTATTCTTGCTTATTATAATTTTTATCTTTATACAACTCGTAAACATATTTGCGAGGTAGTGACCATCCTGGAACACCACTATCATAATTTACTGACAAATTTTGTCTACTATTAACAGATAAGTAAGATGTTTTTGTTATATATTCTTTTTCTTCAGCAACATTTATATATTCTAAGTAAGAATCCCAAGCCTCATCAAAATTATCTTGTCCTCCAATCAATTGGGCTTCTTTTGCTTTCTGACAAAAATCTTTAAAAATACCATCCTGTAGCTTAAACTCAATAGCTCCATCCCCATTTGATACCGGTCTCAACCCCTCTACAAAATCAGTATAATCATAGGATGGGTGAAATTGTACAAAGTCGATTTGGTCTTCTTCGTTACCATCCGTTAATTCTTTAGCAATTTCTTTAGCAAGATAAGTTTTTCCTGTGCCAGGAGCACCACGGAGGATGAGGTTTTTGGATTGTAACAAGATATTACTCAAGGGATGATGAATATTATTTTGTTCAGACATTTCTTTCTCTCCTTGCTTATTATCACTGTCTATAATATCTTTTGAATACTCAAATAAAATACTACCCAACATTGAAGATTCTAGTTCAGGATATGTTTTAGAAAACAGTTTAAAAATCTCATGATTCTGACGATAGGGTCCTCCTTGATTGCTTTGGGGAATCAACCTATTCCAAAATTCATTTTGACTATTCATATTTACTCCTAAAAAAGAAGGATTCTCAGAATAAATACAAAGTAGTTTTGTCACCACAGCAGAACGACTAATAAATTCATTTGTTGACTTTTTCATATCAAATATAGGATTGTCAAAATCAAGTTTACTACCGATTTGAATAATCTGATACAGATCTCTTTTTAGTTTATTAAAACGTTGCTCCAATTCAGATATAGGAATGATTTTATTAGCTTGATTTTTATAGCTTTGGCTATCCTCATTCCAATAAATACCAAATTTTGAAGAGCCTCCTCCGCCAATACCTAAAAATAAAGATTTGTATTTACCCCTCTCAAGACTATAGCAAAAAGAATTACTTTTAGCACCTTTCCCAATAACATAATCATCAATAGACATGGTTAAAATTCTATCAAGTGGCCACTCTTTAAGAAATTCTTCACGTAATTGTTCATTGTAAATACTATATTTAGATGCATCTTCTCTTAATCTTATTTTATTTTCTTGGTACCAGTCATAAAAATCTTCCAGACTAACTTTTCTTTTCAACATCAATCTTACTCCTTTTATAATAATGTTCGAATATAAAACTATATATTTTATATATAGAATATCATATCCTATATAAAAAGAAAAGAATTTCTAAAGAAAAAGCCTAGAGTAGAGGGTTTTATTCCCTCATAACACTAGACTTCTTTTTTATCTTAATAATACTCACCTTGACGGTAGTCCCATGAGTTAAAGGTATCTGACAAATGCATCATGATTTTATCAATGTCAAGCCCTTTACGGATAACGACTGGTGCTGGTGAGATTGAACGGTCTCCTCCTTGTTCTGGGATGAGTTTTCCGTCCTTATCGACCATAGAAACCATCACACCTTGCTCGTAGCGCGTTTCAATCGTTTTGTCTGGTTGGATTGAAGCAACGTAGTCATCTGCTTCGATGACAAGGTCCACTGCTCCTTCGATACGTTCTCCGATTCCTTCTACCTTACCACGGTTTCCTTTTCCAGATGGGTTGGCTGATGAGGCGTAGACCATCTTGCCTTCTTCCCAAAGTTTAGCAGCCAACTGCTCACCAGCTTTACCAAACTTGATGACAAAACAGCTAGTACCACGAACGTCTGTCATGAGCTCCTCACGGCCATCACCGTATGCTTTCAATTTCTCAAAGGCTTCTGGTTTCCATGGAAGGATACAACCGAGGAGAATGTCTTCGTCCCAATGTTTTTGGTAGAAGGCTTCAATTTCTGGGTTGAGTTGTGCTAAAGCGCGAAGCTCATCCATGCTACCACAAAGTACAACACCTGGTTTGTTACGGTTACGCTCTTTAGCTTCAAATTTGCGTTCAAGTCCTGCTTTATCGCTAGTCATGATAATGTAACCAACTTTTGTAGGGCAAACGATACATCCGCCCTCACCTTTTAAAATGTCATAGCCTTCTTGAGAAAGTGTTCCGTTCCATTGAATGTGTTTTGTCATAGTTCTATAGTTCCTTTTCTATTTTTTCTAATCCTGCCAGTAGGCTGGACGTTGTTTTTCATAAGCAGCAATCAAGTCTTCATACTGCAAAGTAATGCCGATATCATCCAAACCATTTAAGAGCTTGTGTTTCCACTCGCTATCGATTTCGAAAGTGAATTCTCCAACTGATGAGATGATTTTTTGTTGTTTCAAGTCTACAGTTACCTGGTCGGTCGGTTTGAGTTGGGCTAGCTTTTCTCTAACCTCCCTAGGCTGAACAATAGGCAACATGCCATTATTGAGTTCATTATTGTAATGAATGTCCCCAAAAGATCCTGCAATCACAACCTTAAAACCATAGTCAGCTAGAGCCCAAGCTGCGTGTTCCCTCGAAGAACCCGCCCCAAAGTTATCCCCCGAGATAAGAATACTGGCTTTACGATATTCAGGTCGGTTAAAAACAAAATCTGGATCCTCAGTGTAGTTATCGTCTAGATAACGCCAAGCATACATAAGGTACTTACCAAAGCCTTTTTTATCAATTAACTTGAGAAACTGCTTGGGAAGGATTTGGTCAGTATCAATGTTATCATTCATAAGAGGAACGGTCGTTCCCGTATAAACTGTAAATTTCTCCATATCCTCTCCTTACTGGGCTTCTGGCATTTGTCGAACATCTACGAAGCGCCCTGCGATAGCTGCCGCAGCTGCCATGGCTGGACTGCAAAGATGTGTCTTAGCCCCAAATCCCTGCCTATCTTCAAAGTTACGGTTACTGGTTGAAGCACAGTGGACGCCATCAGGTACCTTGTCGGGATTCATCCCTAGACACATGGAGCAACCTGGGTCTCTCCACTCAAAACCAGCATCTAGAAAGACTTTGTCCAAGCCCAACTTCTCAGCAGCTCGTTTCACAGGACGAGAGCCCGGAACTACAATTGCTGTTAGATTGGGAGCAATTTTCTTTCCTTTGACAAATCGAGCAGCTAGTTGCAAGTCACTGAGACGAGCATTGGTACAAGATCCGATAAAGATATAACCTAGTTCAATGTCCGCTGGCTTTTGACCAGGCTCCAAGTCCATGTAATGATAAGCTCGCTCATCATTCATATCCTTAATTTCTGGAAAACTACTGTCAAAGTCAACTCCCATAGCAGGATTGGTTCCCCAGGTCACCATAGGTGCCAAGTCAGAGACATCCATCTGAATAACCTTATCATAAACGGCATCCTCATCACTGACAAGTGTCTTCCAATCAGCCACAGCCTCTTCAAAGTCCTCTGGAACACATTCTCGTCCCTTGAGATAATCATAGGTAGTCTGATCCGGGTTCATGATCCCCATCTTAGAGCCAAACTCGATGGACATATTGCAGATGGTCATTCGCTCTTCCATGGTCAGAGCATCAATCGCTTGCCCACGATATTCCACCACATAGCCTACACCACAAGCAACGCCGTACTTGGCAATCAAGGCTAAAATGTAATCCTTAGAATAAACTCCTTTTTGAGGAACACCAGTGAATTCTACCAGCATTTTCTTGGGTTTGACCTGCCAGAGGGTCTGGGTCGCAAAGACATGCTCAACCTCACTAGTCCCAATCCCAAAGGCGATGGCTCCGAAAGCTCCGTGAGTAGCTGTATGGCTGTCTCCACAGACAATGAATTTCCCTGGTTGAGTTCTTCCTGTTTCTGGACCTACCATGTGAACGATACCTTGTTTTTCAGAACCATGGGCCGCATGTTCAATCCCAAACTCCTCAACATTTTCAGCAAGCTTATCAATTTGCGCCTTGGAAATGACATCTCGAATATCGTAGATATTGACCGTTGGTACATTGTGGTCAAAGGTGCCAAATGTCAAGTCTGGTCGTCTCAATCTGCGACCTGCATCTCGTAATCCTTGAAAAGCTTGGGGACTAGTCACTTCATGAATATAGTGCTGGTCCACATACATGAGTTGGGGCTGCCCCTCTTCTCCTGTGATGACATGGCGGTCCCATAATTTATCAAAAATCGATTTTCCTGCCATCCATTACCTCCAAATGAAATATAGGGCTACTAGTGTGGTTACCATGCCAAGGAACCAAACCGTTTTAAAATACCATTTTCGAGTCTTGTGATGAAAGATCATTCCTGCTAACCAGGCACCAAATCCACCACAGACAAGTGCTATCGTCAAGAGAATTTTCTCTGGGATGCGCCAAGCACCTCTCCTTGCCTTGGATTTGTCGATTCCATAAATGATAAAAATTATGACATTCCAAATCAAGAGGGTAAGAGTAATTCCTTCGTTTATCTTCATAGTCTTTCAATGATGGCTTCCGTCATTTCCTTGGTCGAAGCCTTTCCTCCTATATCTCTCGTTAAAATTCCTGCTTCCAAACTGGCTTCTACAGCATGTTCGATACGCTCCGCATCCTCATAACGTCCAAAGCTATCTCTCAACATCATGGCAACTGACAAAATCATGGAAATAGGATTGGCAATTCCTTGACCTGCAATATCAGGTGCCGAACCGTGAATGGGCTCATAGAGACTTGGGCCATTTTCAGAGTGACTAGCAGATGGCATGACTCCAAGTGTGCCAGATAGAACGCTTGATTCATCCGAGAGAATATCTCCGAAAAGATTTTCTGTCACGATGACATCAAACTTAGCAGGATTGGTAATCATGATCATGGCAGCTGAGTCCACCAGCTGATGTTCCAAGGTCACATCTGGGAAATCCTGCGCGACTTCCTCAGCTACTCTGCGCCAGAGTTTTGATGTTGCTAGAACATTTTGCTTATCGATACTAGTAACGAGTTTTCTCCGATTTCTTGCAATTTCAAATGCCTTGCGAATAATCCGCTCTACTTCTTCGTAGCTGTAGTCGTTGATATCACGCGCTTTTCGCTCTTCAAGGATATGATCCCCAAAGTAAATCCCACCTGTCAACTCACGCACCACGACAAAGTCTACACCAGCAATTCGTTCTGGTTTAAGTGGTGATAAATGCTTGAGACTATCAAAGATTTTTACAGGCCGAATATTGGCATAGAGATTGAGTTCCTTACGAAGAGCTAGCAAGCCTTGTTCAGGCCGAATTGCCGCCCCATCATACTGGGGACTACCGATAGCCGCAAGGAGAATAGCATCTGCTTCTCTACATGCCTTGAGGGTTTCATCAGGTAAGGGATGCCCCGCAGCATCAATACCTGCACCTCCAAAGGGGCATCTATCTATCTCATAGTCAGAGCCCGTTTTTGAAGCTAGAGCTTCCAGAACCGCTAAACCAGCTTCCATGATTTCTGGACCGATTCCATCCCCTGCTAGAGCTACTATTTTCTTTGTCATAGCCTTCTCCTTTACACACTAGGCATGTCTCGGTAGGAAACGCTATGCCCCATCTCACCTGCATTCTCTTTTTGAACAAAAGTATTGGCATTGATATAAGCAATAGCCGAAGCCTTCAATACATCGAAATCAAGACCTGCTGCGTTAAAGATGGTTTCTGTATCTCTGTTTTCAACAGTGACCAAGACACGAGCTTGGGCATCGATTCCATCTGTTACCGCGTCAATAGTGTAGGACACCAAGCGGACAGATTGGTTAAAGAACTTATCGATAGCGTTAAAGATCGCTTCAACGGAACCTTGCCCTGTTGCATTAAATTCGACTTTTTCACCATCCATATTTGCTAGGCTAACGAGAGCTTCAATGTCATTATCTGCATGAGTTTGAAGTTGTAAATCATCAAAGTGGAAGCCTTCTGGGTTTTCAACCATGGTACCAGCGACCAGAGCTCGAATATCTGCATCTGTGATTTCTTGTTTCTTATCCGCTAGTGCCTTAAACTTAGCAAAGAGTGGTTTGATGTCTTCTTCAGTAAAGTCTAGGGCCAAATCTCTTAGTTTTTCAACAAAGGCATGGCGACCAGACAATTTTCCAAGCGGAAGGCTATTGCTCTTAACACCAACCAATTCAGGTGTGATGATCTCATAAGTGAGAGGATTTTTAAGAACTCCATCTTGGTGAATACCAGATTCATGAGAAAAGGCATTACCACCAACGACAGCCTTGTTTTTAGGAACTGGAATACCAGAGAAGCGAGAAACCATTTCTGACGTATTCATTGTTTCATCCAAAACAATATCACTAGTTGCTTGGAAGAAATCCTCACGAATCTTCAAAGCAACAGCTACTTCTTCAAGAGCAACATTACCTGCGCGTTCACCGATACCATTAATAGTTCCCTGGACACGTCCAGCACCGTGTTTAATTGCTGTCAAAGTATTTGCAGTTGCCATACCGAGATCATCGTGACAGTGGACACCAAAGACAACTTTATGATCTGATTTAATATTTTCAGTCAAGTGATCAAAGATGCGTGCAAACTCTTCTGGAGTCGTAAAGCCAACTGTGTCAGGGATATTGATATAAGATGCACCTGCATCGACCGCTGTTTGAACGACTTGTAAGAGGAAATTCAACTCTGTCCTAGTCGCATCTTCAGGAGAGAACTCGACAACCTCAAACTTAGAACGTGCATAAGAAACATGCTCCTTGATAGCTTCTAAAATCTCTTCCTTGCTCTTATTGAGCTTATACTTGCGGTGAATCGGACTGGTAGCGATAAAGACATGAATTTGTGGATACTTGGCATCCTTAAGAGCCTCATAACAAGCATCAATATCAGATTTTACAGAACGAGCTAATCCTGTCACTGCTGTTTTTTTCATGGCTCTAGCAATTTTTTGAACGGCTATAAATGAATCTGGACTAGCAGCCGGAAAACCAGCTTCAATTACAGAAATTCCCCATTTCTCCAGCTGTCTTGCAATGGAAACTTTTTCCTTTATTGAGAAGTTAACACCAGGTGTTTGTTCCCCATCACGAAGGCTTGTATCAAAAAATTCAACTTTACGCATAAGATTTCCCCTTTTCCAAATGTGGTTTTAAAAAAACATCTCGCTTAGAAGCCCAAGCGAGATGTTGATTTACTCCCGCTTGGTAAGCCAAACAGGACTAATGCTTTTGCACTAGCCCGAGTACCTCAACAACAAAGCAAATTGATTAAACTTAGCTGTTTTCATGTTTGACTTTCTCCTTCGTTTGATATCTTGTTTAGTATTTTAGCATAGCTAAAAACACTTGTCAAGAAAAAATCCATTATTTTCTGAAAATTTCTTCAGTAAAGAATATTTTGCTAATTGAAAGTATTTGAAAACACAAGGGAATTTCCTTACTTTTTCAATGTCAAATTCCAACTGATTTCTAGCAAATCTAGAACTTCGTTATCCGATAAACTATCATCAAGAGCAAGACTAATCCAGTAACGTTTGTTCATATGAAAGGCAGGATAAATGCCCTTTTGTGAGAGTAAGTCAGCAACGCAGTCATGTTTGAGATTGACTGCTTCCACTAGCCCTTCTCTCCCCTTATCTAGCCTATCCCAAGGAATTCTCATTAAAACAGCATACCACTTTTGATTGCCTTCATGGCGCAATACAGCTGTATCAGGCGATTTTTCCCACAGATACTCCAACTGATTACCATACTTTTCCTGAACTTGAGCCATGATGCGCTTAGTCTGAGGACAGATAAAATCCTGCACATCAAAACAAGCCTTCCGAATCTGATAGAGAATCTCCAAACAAGCCTCACGGACACTTGCAACAAAACTCCCACGCATGCTTTCCATATGTACTTGAGGATAGAGGTCACCAGTCTCCTGATCAAAAACTTGAAAACTCACATTATCTGTAGTGATGGACACAATCATGACAAAGTCTCCATCCAAAATCTGGAAACTGTAGGACCAGACTCCCTCATTTTCTATAAAACCGAAGGCACGAACTTTTTCTTGATTAAACTGATAGGATTTAAAAATTTCAAACATAAGTGAAAACTGCTACCCAAAGCTAGCAGTTCCTTTCTATTTTTTAAAAGACAACCTTGGTACCGTGCAATTGAGTCACACCAAGTTGGTCGATAAAGGTTTGACGGTTGTCCAAGTCAATTCCCCCACCTGGTAAGATTTCAATTTTACCAGCTGCATGTTCCAAAATTCTGTGATAGTGAGCGAAACGTTTCTCTAGCGAGTCTCCAGACACACCAGCACGAGTTAAGATACGAGTGACTCCGGCTTGGCTGAGCCAGTCAATGGCTTCCAACTGATCTTCATCACTCAATTCATCAAAGGCCATGTGAAAGACAATTTCCATTCCTTTAGATGCGGCAATCAGCTTCTCAAGATTAGGCTTATCTAACTTTTTATCAGCAGTTAATGTCCCAAACACAACCCCTTGACTTCCAGCCTGTGCAGTCAAACGAATGTCTTCTAGCATGATCGCTATTTCAAGATCAGTATAGACAAAGTCGCCACCACGGGGACGAATCATGGTCATGATGGTGGTGTCGTAGTTAGCTGCCAGTTCAACCGCTGCCTTGGTCACTCCATAGCTAGGTGTTGTTCCACCCACTGCTAGATTGTCACAAAGTTCGATTCGACGAGCTCCAGACTGCATCGCTTTTTCTAGCAAGGTCACATTTTCAGCACAAAATTCGTAAATCATTTGATTCTCCTTGATGTTTTCTTTAAATTTATTATATCATATTATTTTAAATAGGCTTTCATTTTTATCAAGGCAAATAACTACTATTCTTATCTATTCTTTGTCAGGAATGACTTTAAAGAGATAGTAGGTGATAAAGATAGTCAGGGCTCCCAGGCCGATTTTGACTGGCAAAAGAGGGGCAAAATAAATAGAAATCCCCATCAAGATATAGATAGATACGATGATTTTTTTCTTTCGTTCTCGCGCGATTGACTTGGTTTCCCGAAAGTCCGCTACATAGGTCTGATAAAGCTTTGTATGATAAAGCCAGTCTTCAAAACGCTTAGAAGATTTAGAAAAACAAGCGATAGCTAACAAAAGAAAGGGTGTTGTTGGCAAAAGCGGTAGGACAACTCCAATAACAGCTAAAGCCAGTGAAATAAAGCCAATACAGAGATAAATGATACGCATGATTTCTCCTAGATAAATTACTCTTCCTCTAGTTTCGCACACAAGGGGGAAATTTGTCAAGCTTCAAGTAAAAAGAGCCTGAAATTCATTTTCAGGACTCTGCATTTTATTTAATTTTCTCTTCTTCGTAGTCGCCATTACTACATACAATCTGTTTGCCACCACCACGGACTTTTTTCTCCACAAGGAAGTGTCCGCATTTTGGACAGTCACGGCCAATTGGTTTGTCCCAGGAAGTAAATTCACATTCTGGGTAACGATTGCAACCATAGAAGATACGATTACGCTTGGTTTTGCGTTCGATGATTTGTCCTTGATGACAGCTTGGACACTCGACACCAATCTCTTTGACAATCGCTTGTGTATGACGGCAATCTGGAAAATTGCTACAAGCATAGAATTTACCAAAACGACCGAGCTTAATCACCATTGGACTGCCACAAACTTCACAGTCAAATCCAGCTGGCTCATCCTTGATCTGGATTTTTTCCATTTCGAATTCAGCCTTGGCTACTTCTTTAGAGAATGGTTTGTAAAAGGCGTCAATAACACGTTGCCACTGCTCTTTACCAACTTCGACATCATCCAGTTTTCCTTCCATCTCAGCTGTGAAGGTCACGTTTACGATATCTGGGAAGTATTCAACGATGAGTTTATTGACAATTTCTCCCAGTTCTGTCGGTTCAAAACGTTTAGCTGCCAGACGAACGTAGTAACGTTTTTGGATGGTTTCAATAGTCGGAGCGTAGGTTGACGGCCGTCCAACTCCATTTTCTTCCAAGGTCTTGATAAGAGTCGCTTCCGAATAGCGAGCAGGTGGTTGAGTGAAATGTTGTTCTGGCTTGCTATTGACCTGCTTGACTACATCTCCAACAGCCATATCTGGCAACATCTTGTTCTTGTCAGAGTCATTGTAGATAGCAAGATAACCATCAAACTTAACTTGGCTTCCATTCGCTGCAAACTGAACCCCATTTTGAGAGAGCTTAACAGCCATGGTATCAAATATAGCACCTGTCATCTGGCTGGCCACAAAACGGTTCCAGATAAGGGTATAGAGCTTAAGCTGGTCTTTGTCCAAGTACTTAGCGATGCTTTCAGGTGTGTTAAAGACACTAGATGGACGAATGGCTTCGTGGGCATCCTGAGCACCTGAGGCATTCTTGACCTTGCTACCATGCTTGGAATACTTGCTACCAAAACGGTCGTTAATGTAGCTTGCCGCTTCGTTCTGAGCCACAGGACTGATACGAGTCGAGTCTGTACGCATATAGGTAATCAAACCCTGCACACCTGATCCGATATTGATTCCTTCATAAAGCTGCTGGGCCACCATCATAGTCTTTCGAGTACGGAAATTGATTTTGTTAGCCGCATCCATCTGCATAGTTGAAGTCGTATAAGGTAGGGGCGTATTGCGTTTGCGCTCTTTCTTGTCTACCTGGTCAACAGTGAAATCTTTGCTAGTCAAATGGGACAAGACTTCTTTGACCTCTTCATTGGTGGTCAATTTCATCTTTTTGCCATTCATACCATAGAATGAAGCTTGAAATTGTTTGGTTCCCTTCTTAAAGACACCATCAATTGTCCAGTATTCTTCTGGTTGGAAGGCATTGATTTCATTTTCACGGTCAATGATGAGCTTAAGGGCAACAGACTGCACTCGCCCTGCTGATAAGCCCTTCTTGACCTTTTTCCACAAAATTGGCGAAATCGAATAGCCTACCAAGCGGTCCAAGACACGACGAGCTTGTTGGGCATCGACCAAGTCCATATCAATCTTGCGAGGTTCTTTAAAGGCATTTTTTACTGCGTCTTTGGTGATTTCATTAAAAACCACACGGTTGGCATCATTCTCATCCAAATCAAGGATATGAGCCAAATGCCAGGAAATCGCTTCTCCTTCACGGTCCGGGTCACTCGCCAGAAAGACTTTATTGGCCTTTTTAGCTTCTTTTTTCAAGTCATTGATGAGAGGACCTTTTCCACGGATATTGATATACTGCGGTTCATAGTTATTTTCAATGTCGACAGACATACTGGATTTTTTCAAATCACGGATATGCCCGACACTGGCTAAAACCTTGTAATTTCTGCCTAGATATTTCTCAATCGTTTTCGCTTTAGCAGGCGACTCCACGATGACTAGATTTTTTTTAACTGTTGATTTTTTCTTCTTTGTTGCCGTAGCCACACTATCACACCTTTTCAAAGTAATAAACTTTATAAAGTGTAAACCATTTTTCTATAGCTGTCAAGACCTAAGTCCTATATATAGAAGAAAAGTTTATCTGAGGGAACAAATTTCTCCTTAAAATTCAAACTCAGCCAGCACATCTTGACCGCTGGAAATCAGTTTTGCTCCCTCTTGAATCAGGTGGTGACAACCATCTGAATGGCCATCTAAAATGTTTCCTGGAATGGCAAAGACATCACGTCCTTCCTCCATAGCTCGCTCACAGGTAATGAGACTACCAGAACGCATCCTTGCCTCTGCAACGATCACACCACGGCAAAGGCCAGCAATGATGCGATTACGAGCTGGAAAGTGAAATTTCAAGGGTTCCTCACCAGGTCCGTATTCGCTAAGTACCAAATGGTGATTACCAATGTGTTCCTGCAAACGTTTATTGGCACGGGGGTAAAAAACATCCAATCCTGTTCCAATGACAGCAATCGTTCTTCCTCCATTCTGGAGTGCAGCCATATGGGCAGCCGTATCAATCCCTTTGGCCAAACCACTGACCACGATTAACTCGTTTTCCAAACCTTGAATGACTTTCTGAACCGACTTTGCTCCCTGACTAGAACATGAACGACTCCCTACAACAGCAACCTTTGGAAATTTCAACAGGTCTAGATTTCCTTTATAAAACAAGAGTGCTGGAGCATCATAAATTTCACTCAGATCCCAAGGATAACAGTCGTCTAGAATCGAAAAGGATGGAAATTTTTGGAACTCCTTCTCCAACTGAGCATCATCTATCTGGAAATAGCGTTCCATAAAAACAGCAGGATTACGACACCCCGATATTTCTGCAATATCACCTAGCAAGAGCTCCTGATCTACAGTCTCGTCATATTCAAGGACAGTTAAAATCTGTTGATTGGTCAAGCCAGCTTTTCTCAATTTGTAAATCTCATAGTTCGTAATCTTCATATACAACTCCATTTCTTTTTCTACTCATCTATCTATTCGTAAAAAAATAAAAAGAAGACCAAGGATCTTCTTTTTTTCATTTATTCAGCTTTAGCTTTAGTATTCGACCAGCTACTTTCAACCATCGGTAAGATTGTTTTTAAAGCTTCCCCATCCCCTTCAAGTGAAACATAGCGGATTTTACCATCATTTGATCGGAAAACCCAAGTAACTAGGTATTTCCCTGATTTAGCAATTGCATTTACAACATAGGCTTCATAACCTCCAATGGTCGATTTGGAGCCCCAAACCTTACTGAAATCAGAGCTTTGTTCTTTGGAAGTTAAAATACTAGATGAGACAGCCACAACATCCAGTTTAGCATATTCTTCTTCGCTGATATTAAATTGCTCAGCCTTGAAGGTATTCAGCGTAACAATGTTGATATCTGTTCCATCACTATACTGTATATCATTTCCACCTTCTACTTCATGGAATCGAACCCATGATTTGGGTACCTTGACAAAACCATACTCATTCGAGCCGATGATTTGAGTCTCTTCCTTTTTCGATTCAGAAACGGCAGAGCTAGAGCCACTCGTTTCCTGACTGCTAGAAGAACTAACAACCGCAGTCGTACTTTCTTCGGTTGCTGTTTGTGATTTATTGGAGCATGAAGCTAGAAAAATACTAGCAGTAACTACAGTACCTAAAATTAATAATTTTTTCATCCTACCACCTTTCCATCTGCATTATAAGAAAAATAAGGACTTCTGTCAAATTTTAACCTAATCAATTCTGTTAGTTTCCGATTTTATCACTCTCATTTAAAGAAAAAACTCTTGAAAAATCTTCAAGAGTTTTGTTTTCTATTTCTATTCTTCATCCATGCTTAAGACGCTAAGGAAGGCTTCTTGTGGGACTTCTACTGATCCGATAGCTTTCATGCGTTTCTTACCAGCTTTTTGTTTTTCAAGAAGTTTACGCTTACGAGAAACGTCACCACCATAACACTTGGCAAGTACGTTTTTACGAAGGGCCTTGATATCCGTACGAGCCACAATTTTGTGTCCAATAGCTGCTTGAATCGGCACTTCAAATTGTTGGCGAGGGATGATTTTCTTGAGCTTATCAACGATGAGTTTCCCACGTTCGTAGGCAAAGTCCTTGTGAACGATAAAGCTAAGGGCGTCCACCTTGTCTCCATTGAGAAGGATATCCATTTTGACCAGTTTAGATGGGCGATACTCTGACAATTCGTAGTCAAAGCTTGCATAACCACGTGTCGAAGACTTGAGCTTATCAAAAAAGTCAAAGACGATTTCAGCAAGTGGAATTTGATAGATAACATTGACACGATTATCATCAATATAGTCCATGGTCACAAAATCCCCACGCTTGCGCTGAGCCAGTTCCATCACTGCTCCGACAAACTCCTGCGGTACCATGATTTGCGCCTTGACATACGGTTCTTCAATAGTCGCAATCTTGGTTGGATCTGGAAATTCAGAGGGGTTAGACACATCCATAGATTCACCGTCAGTTTGGTTAACCTTGTAAATAACAGACGGAGCTGTCATGATGAGGTCAATATTGAACTCACGTTCTAAACGCTCTTGAATAACATCCATATGGAGAAGTCCAAGGAATCCACAACGGAAACCAAATCCAAGCGCCTGAGATGTTTCTGGTTCAAACTGCAAGCTAGCATCGTTGAGCTGCAATTTTTCAAGGGCTTCACGAAGGTCATTGTACTTGTTTGATTCGATTGGATAAAGACCCGCAAAGACCATAGGATTCATCTGCTTGTATCCATCTAGCGGTTCTGCTGCTGGATTGCTTGCTAGAGTAACTGTATCACCCACACGGGTATCTTGAACCGTTTTGATAGAAGCCGCAATATAACCAACGTCACCAGTCGCAAGAAAATCACGACCAACTGCTTTCGGCGTGAAAATACCGACCTCCGTCACATCAAAGGTCTTGCCATTGCTCATGAGCTGAATCTTATCGCCAGGTTTAACCACTCCGTCCATAACACGCACTTGGAGGATAACCCCACGATAGGCATCATAAACTGAGTCGAAAATCAAGGCTTTTAATGGAGCTGCAACATCACCCGTTGGTGCTGGCACTTTTTCAACGATCTGCTCAAGAATTTCTTCAATACCAATACCAGCTTTGGCTGAAGCTAAGACTGCTTCGCTGGCATCCAGTCCGATGACATCCTCAATCTCTGTACGAACACGCTCTGGATCAGCTGCTGGAAGGTCAATCTTGTTAATGACTGGCAGAATTTCCAAATCATTGTCCAAGGCTAGATAAACGTTAGCAAGAGTTTGAGCTTCAATCCCTTGAGCCGCATCAACCACCAAAATCGCTCCTTCACAGGCAGCTAGCGAACGCGACACTTCATAGGTAAAGTCCACGTGTCCTGGTGTATCAATCAAGTGGAAAATATAGGTTTCGCCATCTTTTGCAGTGTAATTGAGCTCAATGGCATTGAGTTTAATGGTAATCCCACGTTCACGCTCAAGATCCATACTATCTAGAAGTTGGGCTTGCATTTCACGACTAGAAACGGTCTCCGTCTTTTCCAAAATGCGGTCTGCTAGGGTTGATTTCCCATGGTCAATATGGGCGATAATAGAGAAGTTCCGAATCTTCTCCTGTCGTTTCTTCAATTCTTCTAAGTTCATGATGCTCTTCCTTTCAGGGTATCTATTAATTATAAATTGTTTTTAACATTTTGACAAGACCATACCCTGCTAGGAGTACTAATCTTCGGCAATAAAACCATCATTTTCGATAAAGTGGTGTTCGGTCATTCCTTGGTCTGTAAAGACGATTCCATGAAGGACACCACCATAAACAGCTCCTCCATCCATGCCAATCTTGCCATCTTCTGTCATCCAAAGCTCAGCAGTACCTCGGTCTTGCTTTAGCAAACCATAAACTGGTGTATGCCCAAAGACAATGATTTTCCCAGTATGATTTTCGGCTTCGTGGAATGGCTTTCTGAGCCAGACTTTCTTGTAATCAGTCGTTTCATGCCAATCATCCAAGGTCAAATCAATACCTGCGTGAACAAAGATATATTTGTCTGTCTCTACCACAAATGGCATTTGACGAATAAATTCGACCAAGTCTGCCGCTTCAGTCGCAACACGCTTGGCATCTTCTACGCCATCAACTGGTGCATCCAAGGGACGACCTAAAATTGAGTTAATGGTTGTATCACCACCATTGCGACGATAATGGTCATAGCTTTCTTCTGGGTCATCAAGCCAAGTCAGAAACATATACTCATGGTTACCTGATAAACAAATAGCTCCTTGATTGTCGACCAAGTCTTTGACCATCTCTAGAACACGGCGACTGTCTTCACCTCGGTCAATCAAATCCCCTAGAAAGAGCAACTGAGTTTGACCATCCCAGGTCTTGAGCAGATCTTCTAGCATACCTGCCTTTCCGTGAACATCTCCAATTACATAATAGTCTGTCATTTATTTCATCCTCGTTTGCAATAATTCTCTGGCTTGGGTAAGGGCAGCTTCGGTTACATTTTCCCCAGCCAACATCTTAGCTACTTCCTCTACTCGCTCTTCTAAAGTCAAAAGGCGAACCGTCGACACCGTTGAGTGCTCATCGCTAATCTTCTCAATAAAGAATTGATAATCCGCGATGGCAATCACTTGTGGAAGGTGAGAAATAGCAAGAACCTGACCATGCTGACCAATCTTATGAATCTTTTGAGCAATGGCTTGGGCCACACGACCTGAAACTCCCGTATCCACCTCATCAAAGACAATACTAGTCTTACCTTCTTTGCGAGAAAAGGCGGATTTAATAGCTAGCATGAGGCGGGATAATTCCCCACCAGATGCAACTTTGACCAAAGGCTTAAAGTCCTCACCTGGGTTGGTGGAAATGTAAAATTCGACTGCTTCATTTCCTTCACGGCTGAACTTACTCTTACTAAAGCGAACCTGAAATTGAGCCTTCTCCATATAGAGATCTTGCAGTTCTTGTTTAATCTCTGCCTCAAGCTGCTGGGCCAAATCATGGCGAGCAGATGCAAGCTGACCTGCCAAATCAACAAGATTAACTTCCAATTTCTTGAGTTCTGCTTCCATATCTTCGGAAGAAAGATTATTTCCAGTCAAGAGATTGTACTCTTCCGTAATCTTGGCAAAATAAAGCAAAACATCGTCCACAGTTCCACCGTACTTGCGTGTAATAGTATTTATAAGGTCTAAGCGATTTTCAACCTGCATGAGACGATTGCCATCAAAATCCAAGTCCTCAATAATATCTTCCAAACGCTTTGTAATATCTTCTAAAACATAGTAGGTCTCAGACAGAGAACTTGAAATTTCACGGTATTCAGGGTCATATTCTTCAACACTTTCCATGTCATTCATGGCTGAACGGACATTAGCAAGACTGGAGAATTCCTCATTGTCCAGCATACTGTAGGCATTGGTTAGCGTATCCGCAATATTTTTATGATTGAGGAGTTTATCTCGTTCTTGGTTGAGAGCTAAGTCTTCACCAGCCTGTAAGTTCGCTGCCTCAATCTCTGCCATTTGAAATTCCAACATCTCAATACGAGCCTTATGTTCCTGCTGGTTTTTCTTGACTTCCAAAACCTGCTTGCGCATTTTGCGATAGGCATCAAAGTTCGTCTGATAGGTCTCCTTCAAGTCCAAGAAAGCAGCATCACCAAACTCATCCAACATCTGGATATGCAGTTGAGGACGCATTAACTCTTCTTGGTCATGCTGACCATGGATATCTACAAGATGTTGCCCTATAGCACGCAAGACAGAAAGATTGACCATCTGACCATTCACGCGACTAACACTACGACCGTTTTGCAGAATTTCACGCCGGATGATGATCTCATCGCCCAATTCTAAACCTTGCTCATCAAAAAGTTCCTGTAAAAGGCGACTATTTTCAACCGAGAAAAGCCCCTCTATCTCTGCCTTAGGAGCACCGTGACGAATAACATCTGTCGTTGCTCGAGCCCCCAACATGAGATTCATAGCGTCGATAATAATAGACTTTCCAGCACCCGTTTCCCCGGTTAAAACAGTCATACCCTTTTCAAAATTGAGCGAAATCGCCTCAATAATGGCAAAGTTTTTTATCGAAATTTCAAGTAACATACTGACCTACCATTTTTTGACTTGTTCAACAATTTCCTCAGCTGCCTCTGTTGTTCTAGCTACAATTAAGATAGAATCATCATCAGCTAGACAGCTAAAAATCTGTTCAGAGAATGCCTCAACCAACTGACTCTTCACAAAAATAGTATTTCCAGGAATGACAGCAAGGTTGATCATATTTCCCATTAACTCAGAACTCACAATATTGTCCTCAGCCAACTGCAAACTTTTGACGATTGATTTTGGCAACTCATAGATATAGGTGTTGTTCTTCAAAGGAATTTTAACAATCCCAAGCTCCTTGATGTCCCTTGAGACAGTGGCTTGCGTAGCAGAAATACCTGCTTCCTTCAAATGCTCAACGATTTCTTCCTGAGTCCCGATCTGATAATCCGTAACAAATCTTCTAATTTTTTCAAGTCTCTCTTTTTTATTCATCTTTAAATTCTCTATGTGCTCTCTCTACAACTTTTTCTATTTCAGGGGCAACTTGGTTACTTGCTCCCTCTTCCTTTTTCAAATATGCCAGAAATTCGATGTTTCCATGTCCACCTTGGATTGGTGAATAGTCTAATCCAAGAACTGAAAAACCTTGTTCAACTGCCCTAGCAGTGACAGATTCAAGGACAGTTTGATGAACCTTAGCATCTCGAATGATTCCATTTTTCCCAATCTGCTCACGACCTGCTTCAAACTGGGGTTTGACAAGTGCCACAACCTGCCCTTGATCTGCCAAGACACGATGCAAGGCTGGCAAGATTAGACTGAGGGAAATGAAACTCACATCAATACTGGCAAAGCTCGGTGCCTGCTCAAAATCAGTCTTTTCAGCATAACGAAAATTAAACTGCTCCATACTGACAACCCGCGGGTCTTGACGTAATTTCCAAGCCAACTGATTGGTGCCAACATCGACTGCAAAGACTAACTCAGCACCATTTTGCAACATGACGTCAGTAAATCCTCCAGTGGAGGCCCCAATATCAATCGTTGTCGCTCCCTCCACTGACAAATCAAATACCTGCAAGGCTTTCTCCAGTTTTAGACCACCACGACTGACATACTTGAGTTTTTCACCCTTGAGTTTTAGCTCAGTATCATCTGGGATTTTCTCTCCTGGTTTGTCAAAGCGTTCTCCATTCAGGACTGCTACGACTAGTCCAGCCATGACGCCGCGCTTGGCCTGTTCTCGTGTTTCAAACAAGCCCTGTTTATAAGCTAGTACATCCACTCTTTCCTTAGCCATTGATTCTCAAACTTTCTACTACTTTCACAATCGGCTCTGTTTCAAAGCTGACTTGCTGGGAAATTTCTTCTAATTTAGCCTCGGCTTGATCCAAAGTTTGGTTACAAAAGGCAGTCGCCTCCTCCAAGCCCAACAAGGCTGGATAGGTCGACTTTTCTGCCTGCAAATCCTTTTGTGGTGTCTTGCCGATTTCCTCAAAACTAGCGGTCACATCCAGCACATCATCTCTGACTTGAAAGGCCAGCCCAATCAATTCACCCACAGTTTTCAGTTTTGCTTGGATTTCAGGCGCTAATTCTGCTATGATAGCGGCGGCTTGGAAAGGATAGGCTAGTAATTTTCCAGTTTTATTGGCATGAATGGTCTGGAGTTCTTCCAAGGACAAATGCTGGTGTTCGCCTTCCATATCTAAAACCTGCCCTGCAACCATGCCTAGACTTCCTGAAGCAAGGGATAAGTTGGCAATCAAATCCACCTTGATCTGACTTGGCAAATCCGCCTGCGCTATTAAGGCGTAAGGATCTAGGAACAAGGCATCTCCTGCCAAAATTGCCATCGCTTCACCGAATTTCTTATGATTGGTCAAGCGTCCACGACGATAATCGTCGTCATCCATAGCAGGAAGATCATCATGAATCAAGCTCCCTGTATGAATCATTTCCAAGGCCGCAGCTACCTGTGCATGCGCTGGTCTAATAGCAACATGCAAGGCTTCCAAAATCTCTAACAAGAGAAAAGGTCGAATACGCTTGCCACCAGCATGAATGGAATAGAGAATGGACTCTCGCAAACTAGAGGCAAACTGCTGGTCTCCATAAAAATTTTCCAAGGCAGACTCGACAAGAGCTAATTTTTCTTGCTTCTTCATTCAAAATCACTTTCTGTCCCGTCTTCTTGCATGACCTTAACCAAGGTCTTTTCAGCCTTGTCCAGCGTCGCTTGGAGCTCTTTTGACAAGACCATTCCCTTTTGAAAGGCCGCAATCGCATCTTCTAGGGCGATTTCGCCATTTTCTAAACTTTGGACAATTGTCTCCAGTTCTGCTAGTTTTTCCTCAAATTTCTTTTGTTTTGACATCTTTAACCTCTAATTCTACTTGACCATCTCGCATCAAAAGCGTCACTTGGTCTTTTTTATTCAACATCTCAACCGAATCTACTACTGACTCTTCTTTTTTGACAATTGCATAACCACGCGCCACGATTCGACTGGTATCCAACATCAGTAGAGCTTCTGAAAGTCTCTTGACTTCAGCAACCTTGGCATCATAAACCAGCGCCATTTGGCTACGTAGGAGCTTGTCCAACTGACCTAAACGGTCTTGATAACGCTGGATTTTGGTTATAGGTGATAATTGGACTAGTTGATGCGTCCTTGCTTGGACTAGCTGTTTATTATCAGAAATCCGTGTTCGCAAACTTTGTTTTAATCGCAGTTGTAGTTGATCTAACCGTTGCAAATATCCATCGTACAAGCGCTCTGGCTGTCTAAAGATGACTGACTGACTGCATTTTTTCAGAGCTTCTTGTTTCTTAGATAGGACATTTCGGACTGCTGTTGCCATTCGTTTTTCTTGATTTTGTAAATGGCTCAAGAGATCCAACTTGGTCACAGGCGTTGCCAATTCAGCCGCAGCTGTTGGCGTCGCAGCACGACGATCGGCCACAAAGTCCGCCAAGGTCACATCTGTCTCATGCCCAACACTAGAAATAACTGGCAAACGAGATTCAAAAATAGCCCGTACCACAATCTCTTCGTTAAAGGCCCAGAGATCCTCGATGGAACCACCACCGCGACCAATGATGAGAACATCTAGGTCCTCACGTTGATTGGCACGCGCAATATTTCGAGCAATTTCCTCCGCAGCTCCATCACCTTGCACCTTAGTCGGATAGAGAAGAATGCCAACACCTGGAAAGCGTCTGCTGACGGTCGTGATAATATCTCGAATAACAGCTCCACTGCGACTGGTTACCACACCGATTCGCTTAGCAAACTGGGGAAGAGGTTGCTTGAATCTCTCTTGAAATAGACCTTCTTCCGTCAATTTTTTCTTAAGTTGTTCAAACTGAATCGCTAGCGCCCCAACCCCATCAGGCTCAGCTTTTTCAATGATGATAGAGTAACTACCGCTTGGTTCATAGACCTGCACACGCCCAATTACATTGATCTTCATTCCTTCTTCCAGGTCGAAACCTAATTTTTGATAAATCCCTGACCAGATGGTCGCTTGAATAACTGCATGGTCATCTTTTAAGGAGAAATATTGGTGAGTAGGTCGTTTACGAAAGTTGGAAACTTGACCAGTTAAATAGACCCGTTCCAAGTAAGGGTCTTTATCGAATTTCATTTTCAGATACTTGGTCAAAGTTGTTACCGATAAATACTTTTCCATCTCCACCTACTATTCATTTTCTTGCTTTTCCATGGGTATTATTATACCAAAAACATGCTTAAAAATCACCTTTTTCCTACTGAAACTAAAGGAAAAATAGAAAAAGGAGGCTAGGCCTCCTCATCTGATTATTTACTGTTTCGCGCTTCTTCCAAAATCTTAGAAATTTTGGTGGTCAAAAGGTCGATAGCAACTGTATTGCTAACCCCTTCAGGAATGACGAGATCCGCATAACGCTTGGTCGGCTCGATAAACTGGTGATACATAGGTTTAACTACACCTAAGTACTGGTCAATAACGCTATCTAAACTACGGCCACGCTCTTCCATATCACGCTTGATCCGACGAATAATACGCACATCATCATCTGTATCCACAAAAATCTTGATATCCATCAAATCGCGCAGGCGCTTGTCCTCCAAGACCAAAATCCCCTCAACGATAAAGACATCTTGAGGCTCCTGACGATAGGTCTTGCTACTCCGTGTATGCGCTGTATAGTCATAAGTCGGGATGTCCACCGGACGCCCTGCCAACAATTCCTTAATCTGCTCAATCATCAAGTCTGTATCAAAGGCAAATGGATGGTCGTAGTTGGTTTTGACACGCTCTTCAAAGGTCAAGTGAGACTGATCCTTGTAGTAAGAATCATGCTCAATCATGGAAATCTTTTCATCAGGAAAATGCGATAAAATGGCTCTTGAAACACTGGTCTTACCACCACCAGAACCACCTGTCACTCCGATAATGATTGGTCTATTTTGCATGCTATCCTCCGTTTTTTTATCCGACGTCTATTTTATCACATTTTTTACAAAATTTATAGTCTGATTTTGGATAGATTATGGATAACAATTCTAATACTTTCACTCCAGTTAGACTAGCCGAAAACCTTCCTTGGTTTGTAGAGATTGCCTCTTTTTTCTAAAATGGCTAGCAATTTATCCCCCTCAAAGGCAGCCAATTCTTGGTCTGTTTGGTCTAACTCAATAAAACGACCAAATCGCACTTCTGTAGCCTCTTCTGGACTTAGGAAAACTTTAACAAGATCCCCCGTACCAATCTCTAGAGGATGGAGAAAGTCCAGTTGACCAGCCTCCACTTTTGCAGCAATTTCATTCAAAGTCAAGGCATCTTCTAACTGTAAACCTGCTGCACTCGTCCGAGTCAAATGGGACATATGGGCCGCATAACCCAGCTTCTCTCCCAAATCAACTGACAAGGTACGGATATAAGTCCCCTTACTACATTTCACACGAAATGTAAAACGTGCGAGGTGATCCTCATAAGAAATCGGACTAGTCCGCTCAAATTGATAAATAGCCACCTGACGTTCTGGACGCTCCACTTCCTGACCAGCACGCGCATACTCATAGAGCTTGCGACCATTGACCTTGACAGCCGAGTACATCGGTGGAATCTGAGTGATAGGCCCAGTCAGACTAGCAATCGCTTCATCGACAATGGTTTCATCCAAGAGCGACAAAACAGGAGTCTCTGCGACCACTTCTCCGCTGGCATCCTCAGTCGTCGTTGAATAACCAAGAGTGATTTCCCCCTCATAGACCTTACCCTCATCCTGCATAAACTCGACCATGCGTGTCGCCTTACCCACCGCAATAGGCAAAACACCCACCACATCTGGATCCAAGGTCCCACCATGACCAATCTTCTTGGTTCCCAAAATCTTGCGCAGCTTAAAAACCGCATCGTGCGAGGTCATCCCCGCTTCTTTTTTTAAGTTGATAATACCGTTCATGTGTTGTTTCTAATTTCCCTTTCACTTCTATTCCTCATTGTTTAAATCAATTTTTTTAATATCATATAAATCCTCAGAGTAAAATGGTTTACCCGACTCAATTGGTAAAATATATTCAAAATTATCATCCTTTTCAAGTTGCTTATATTTTCCATTAACAACCAAAAAGTAGTCAGCATTTATGTTGTAATATCCATCTGGAAAGCTTGAAAAATCAATATCTCCTAGTTCCAATAGGTTGATTTTGCTAAGTGTTAAATGCAAGCAAAGTGCTCCCTCCTTCATAAAGTCTTTAACAGAAAGAGTCGCATATCCTCTAAAAGCTTGTTTTTCTTTACTGAATGAATTTTGATTTTGAAGAGCCTTTTCTTTTATTAAAGGAGTTATCCTATATGAATTTGATATTTTAAAACCAGGGCTAGCTAATGGCTGTTCTTTATCATCAATAACTACTAAATCATATCCTTTCTTTTGTATTGCACTTTCTACAGCTGATTTAAAATCATTCAGAACTGTCTGAGCTTCTTGGCTTGATGCAGAAAGCCTCAAGAATTCTTTAAAACCATAATTCTCATTAATGAAACTGACCTGTGTTAATTTTTGACGAATGTACTTAGCACCTACTTGGATAGTCATTCCATTATCCGATACTTCAAAAATACTAATATCTGAAACATTACTATCTATTTCTACTCTTTTAAGAGCAACATCATAATTCATTCCCCTAGAAGAATAAAACTCTTTTAATTGTTGAACTTTAGCATTATTTCTAAAGTGGGTTTGAATTGTATTTCCTATAAGTGGAGAAAAAATCCCAATCAAAAATAGAATAAGTAACTTACGACTTAATTTTGGATTATAGTCTTCCTTTTGATAAATCCAATCTAAATACGGAAATAAAAATAATGAAAAAATGAAACTCCAAAGGTCAATATCTTTTATAAAGTCAAAGGAAACAATCATTTTAAATCTTAGCAAAAACATCAGAAAAATTGCTAAAAAAATATTTCCAATCAATAGGAAAGCAATGGAGCGTTTCGATTCATTTTTTGCTTTTCGCACATAAGATATCCCCACCAAAAGATTAGCCAAAAAACTAATTCCATAACCGAATATAGTTGGAATAAATCCAAAAATAGCAAAGAATAAATTATATCTTGAGTCAGTATCGCCTACGCCTTCAATATTTAAAAGACCATATAGGAGATTAAGAAAAAATACAACTAATGGTAAATAAGCAATATAAATTTCCGAGAATTTCAAAGATTTTTTCATAGGAACTCCTGTTTTTAAGGTAATCTCACTCGCCCTTCAGCGCTTCAAATTTCGCTTTCATAGTTGGATTTTTTCGGGTCAATTTTTTAACTGAAACATCTTCCAATTTGTTATTAGCGAGACGGAGTTGGTTTTCGGATGTGGTTAGGAATTTCTTAACCTCTTCCATGCGTTTGATAGCCTTGTCGATTTCATCGATAGCTTTACCAAAGTTGGTCGAAGCGGAGTTATAGTTCTTGGCAAAAGCTACTTTAAAGGCATCCAAGTCTTCCTCAAAATGTGTAATATCGATATTTTGCTCTCGAACCAAGGCCAACTCTTGTTTGTATTTTAGGGAATTAAGCGCCGCATTTCGCAAGAGACCAATCAACTGGATAAAGAACTGAGGACGAACCACATACATCTTTTCATACTCGTGGCTGACGTCAACAATCCCTGTGTTAAAGTAATCGTTATCGGCCTCAAGCATGGTCACCAAAACGGCATACTCACAGTTCTTCTCCCGACGGTCCTTGTCCAATTCCTTGTAAAAATCCGCATTCTTGTGCTTCTTCTCTGTTCCGTCCGCTTCATTTTTCATCTCAAACATGATGGAAATGAACTCTAGACCATTTTCATCAAAATCACGGAAGATAAAGTCTCCCTTAGATCCACGCGCAGAGACCTTGTTATCCTTCTCAAAGTAGGCATTTGGAAAGGCAAAACTACGAACCTTGTTAAACTCACTCTCTGCATACTGTTCCAAACTTTCCCCGATAGCTTTTGTGGATTGTTGGGCTTTGAAATTCTTGTAAAATTCGACTTGTTCACTGGCTGCCTTGAGCTGGGCTTCGTAATTTTGCTTAACAGAAGCCAAAGACAACTCATTTTCCTTTTCTTGCAAGAGGAGCTGGTTTTTGACCTGATCACGCTCTCTTTCTAAATCAGAAAGGGTCTTTTGCAGTTGATTTTCATGCTCCAAACGCAAGGTGGCCAATTGGTTTTCCAAGGCCTGTAGTTCCTTGTCCTTTGCCAATAAAGCCTGATGACTTGTCTGTTCAACTTCTTTCTTGGCCAACTCTTTCTCTGTATCAAAGTTTTGGATTTGACTCTGCAGTTGCGCAATTTCTTGGTCTTTTTGAGCCAGTTTAGTCTGTTGCTCATTCATAGCCTTTTGCTCAGCCAAGGCCAGCTCCTGCTTCATGCGATCGTGTAATTCCTTATCAAACTCAGCTGTTCTCACTTGGGATAAAAGTTCAGCATACTGGCTCTCATTTACTGTAAAGACTTCCCCACAGTTGGGACATTTGATTTCGTTCATATCTTTCCTCTTTCTAGACTTCTCTAACCATTATATCATGCCTGAGGGAAAATCAAAAACAGTGAGTCGAAACCCACTGTTTATATCTTTTACTTTAAATTTTTTCCAAGGCCAAGCGCAAATCTTCAATCAAATCCTCTACATTTTCAAGACCGATTGACAAGCGGATTTGGTTTGGTGTGACACCTGCTGCTTCTAGATCTTTTTCTGACAACTGACCGTGAGTGGTTGTCGCTGGATGAACAACAAGCGATTTGGCATCTGCAACGTTCGCAAGGTCAGAGAAGATTTCCAAATTATCAATTACTTTACGAGCTTCTGCCTCTCCACCTTTGACATGGAAGGTAAAGATTGAACCCACACCTTTTGGCAAATATTTCTCAGCCAAGGCATGATATGGACTGTCAGCTAGTTTTGGATAATTTACCTTCTCTACCTTAGGATGGTTGACAAGGAAATCAACAATTTTCTCTGCATTTTGCACATGGCGTTCCACACGAAGAGAGAGAGTTTCAAGTCCCTGGAGCAAGAGAAAGGCGTTAAATGGCGACAAGGCCGCACCTGTATCACGGAGCAATTGAACACGAACAGCGATAATAAAGGCTGCTGCACCCACATCACGAGTATAGCTCAAGTTGTGGTAGCTAGGATCTTCCTCAACAAATTGAGGGAATTTTCCTGAAGCTGCCCAATCAAAACGACCACTGTCCACGATGACACCGCCAATAGTCGTACCATGTCCACCAATAAACTTAGTTGCTGAGTGAATGGCAATATCTACACCGTGAGAGAAGACGTTAATCAAATATGGTGTGGCAAAAGTATTGTCCGAAACGAGAGGAATCTGGTGTTTATGCGCAATCTCAGCCAATTTTTCCAAGTCAGGAATGTTAATCAAGGGATTCCCCAAGGTTTCAATCAAGACAAGCTTGGTATTGTCATTGATAGCTGCTTCCACTTCTTCCAAATTATCCACATCGACAAAGGTTGTTGTAATCCCATAACGAGGAAGGGTTTCCTTCAAGAGGTTGAAGGTCCCACCGTAAATAGTTGACGCAGCCACCACATGGTCACCTGCGTGAGCAAGCGCCAAAATAGTGTAGGTTACAGCAGCCATACCTGATGCGGTCGCTAGTGCTCCAACACCACCTTCAAGTGCAGCGATTCTTTCTTCAAATGCCGCTGTTGTAGGGTTTGTGATACGAGTATAAATGTTCCCTGGTTTTCTCAAGGCAAACAAATCAGCACCTTCTTGCGTGTCATCAAAAACGAAGGATGTTGTTTGATAAATCGGTACTGCACGAGACTTAGTTGCCGGATCAACTACTTGCCCAGCATGTAATTGTAGAGTTTCAAATTTAAAATCACGAGTCATAAGACGACCTCCAAATAGCTTCATTAGGGATATTGTATCATCTTGTGCTAGTCTTTTCCAATACCGTTTTTCTATATTTTGATATAAGGAACAACTATGACTAGTCTTACACATCAAACAAAAAAGCACGATTAACTCGTGCCCGTTTTTTAATCTACATAAGTATCTTCGTTTTTATTGAGGAAGGCGTAAGGCAAGCCCATCAAGAGACCTCCTCCGATAAAGTTCCCGACAAAGGTTACACCCCAGTGACGAAGAATATTAGGTATGTCAAAGTTAGCAATTGAATCAGCTGCAACACTGAACTTAACAATCGCAAAAGAAGCAAAATTCGCAGCAATGTGTTCGTTTGTTAAGAATACAAACATGTAAATTGCTGATAAGACAAGCCAAAGTTTGGCGCCACCGTCTTTCACCAAAACAAAGGAAAGAATGGCAATGTTTACAAAGATATTGGCTAAAATACCTTCAAGCAAGACTAGCTCATTGGAACGGCCTAACTTCATCTCTACAACCCCTGAAATGAAGCTATCATGTGTTAGATTTGCATAGGCTGCTGAGTGAGCAAAGCCCCAACCTGCTATCAAGGCTCCGATAAGGTTGAACAAGGTACAGTAAAGCAAAATCTCAGCTGTTTTTCTCCATGAGATTTTTTTCAAGAAACTACCAGCTGTCAAAAACATCATATTCGAAGTTACCAGCTCAGCATTCAAGAAAACAATGTAGGCCAATCCCCAAGCAAAAACAAATGGGAAGAGGAAACGTCCACTACCTGGTGCGATTTTATTTATCAAGTCAGCACCAACCGCACCTGCAGCCGTGCTAAATGTTAAAAAGGCACCTGCAAACATGGAACGAATCGCATACTTAAACTTACTTTGGCTATAAAGACTTTCTTTCTTCTTGCAAGCAAATTCAATCTTTGAAATAAATTCTGAAGAGACCATAAAAAACTCCTAAACTTTTATTTGTGATAATTATAACATAATTCTTGTTTTCTAGAAAGCGTTTTCCGTAAATTTCTAAAATATTTATCTTAAAAATCTATATCGTAAGGCTTACAAACCTTTTTCATAAGAACTATTTTGATTCTATTTATTCATATAAAAAACCAGTGAAATAGCACTTCACTGGTTCATTCTTAATATCGTTGTCTATACGGTTGATTAAAGGCCTTCAAAATATCCTCAGAAGTCTCAGAATAAGCTTTTGATTCTTTAAAGATACCTTTGACGATTATACGCTCGGTTTCATCATAATCAACACAAGTAACCAAAGTAATCTCCTGCACACCAATACGATCATCGATTTCATCTACACGGTCTGGTGTAACACGTTTTACTTCTGTAATCTCATAAGTATAAACTTTATCCTTATCCGTCAGATAAATTTTCATACCCGCTTTGGCATTGACCAAAGGTGAGAAAAGCATTTGACTGGCATTTTCAGCAGTAAAGATATGGTGACTTGCTAGAGAATAGTTGCCTTCTCCCATTTTTTGATCTGGTTTCATGGTCCCTGCTCCGTAGAACAGGTTTACATTGTCCAAACCTTTAAAAATCGGTAAGTTAATCTCCACTTCGGGAATAGCAATACCTCCAATAACGGGAAGTTTCTGAGCATCCCATTGTGAAGCCAATACAGCTTCGGATGAAATAGACTTAACAGAGTCAAAATCAAAATTCCCTTCGGTTTTTAGATTTTCATCTATATTTTCCTTAGTGACTTGATTGACTTGGTATTTATTGGTATTCCAGACCAAAAAGATATCGCGAATCTTTGAATTAAAAATTAAAGCTAGCGATAAAAGAATTAAGAAACCTGCTAAAATATTAATAAATAGATTTCTGCGCTTATTCTTCTTATTTTTCGTTTTTTTATGAGACATTATGCTTCACCTTCTGTTTCAATTTCAGTCCCAACTTCTTCTTTTTCTGCCGCAGCAACCGTTGTAAAGGTCACAATCTTAGCATCCTGATCTAGACGCATCACCTTAACTCCCATAGTTGAGCGTCCAGTTTGTGAAATATTGGCAACGTTAGTACGGATCATGACACCTGTATCTGTGATAATCATCAGGTCTTCATCTCCTTTAACAGTAAGAAGACCTGCCAGAGGACCATTCTTCTCAGCAACATTGGCTGTCTTCATCCCTTTACCACCACGGCCTTTAGTAGGATATTCAGTAGCAAGTGTACGTTTACCATATCCTTTTTCAGTGATGATAAGAACTTCGTCTTGGTTCGTAATCACGCTAGCACCAACTACTGTGTCCCCTTCACGAAGATTGACTCCTCGGACACCTGTCGCGATACGGCTCATGCCACGAACAGCTGATTGATTAAAGCGAACGGCATAACCAAACTTGGTACCTATGATAATATCCGTATCTTCTTCTGTCAGCAAGACATTAATCAATTCGTCTTCATCCTTAAGATTCAAAGCTTTAAGTCCATTTTGACGAATATTAGCGAACTCTTTGACACTGGTTCTCTTCACGACACCATGACGAGTTGTAAAGAAGAGATAAGCGTCATCACTACGTTCAGACTCAACGTTGATGATGGTCTGAATACTCTCACCTTCGTCCAACTTCAATAGATTGACAACTGGCAAGCCCTTAGCAGTACGACCGTATTCAGGGATTTCATAACCTTTCAGTCGGTATACGCGCCCTTTATTGGTAAAGAAGAGCAAATGATCATGGGTGCTGGTTGAAACCAACTCACGCACAAAGTCATCATCCTTAACTCCCGTACCTTGAACTCCACGGCCACCACGTTTTTGAGCAGTGAATTCACCTTGGTCCAAACGTTTGATATAGCCCTTATTAGAAAGGGTAATCAAGACATCCGTTTCTTCAATCAAATCTTCATCTTCAAGAGTTAAGACTTCTCCGATCATCAACTCCGTACGACGCTTGTCACCAAACTTGCGTTTGACTTCGTCCAATTCCTCTTTGATAATTTGCGCCACGCGCTCAGGTTTGGCAAGAATATCAGCCAAATCTGCAATCAAGGCAATCAATTCATCATATTCAGACTGAATCTTATCACGTTCCAATCCTGTCAAACGACGAAGACGCATATCAAGGATAGCTTGACTTTGACGTTCAGAAAGCTTGAACTTGTTCATCAACTCTGCTTGCGCTTCCGCATCCGTTTCACTAGCACGGATAATACGAATCACTTCATCAATGTGATCCAGAGCGATTAAAAGACCTTCTAAGATGTGCGCACGCGCTTCTGCTTTTTCCTTGTCAAAACGAGTACGGCGAACAACCACTTCTTTTTGGTGCTCGATATAAGCATCCAAAATTTGACGAAGGGACAAGATTTTTGGCACACCATTTTGAATCGCCAACATGTTGAAACCAAAGTTGGTTTGCATCTGGGTCATCTTGAAGAGGTTGTTAAGGATAACGTTGGCAGACGCGTCGCGTTTAACCTCGATTACAAAGCGAACTCCTTCACGGTTGGACTCATCACGTACGGCTGTAATGCCCTCAATTCGTTTTTCCTGAACCAAGCGAACAATATGCTCATGTACCTTGGTTTTATTAACCATATAAGGGAATTCCGTTACAACGATACGCTCACGACCCGTCTTAGTGGTTTCAATCTCTGTACGAGAACGAAGGACAATGGAACCTTTACCAGTCTCATAAGCCTTATGAATACCTGATTTCCCCATAACAAGAGCACCAGTCGGAAAATCTGGACCAGGCAAGACTTCCATCAAGTCCTTAGTCGTCACTTCAGGATTATCCATAACCAACTTCACTGCATCAATGGTTTCACCCAAGTTGTGAGGTGGAATATTGGTTGCCATCCCAACAGCGATACCCGTTGCTCCATTGACCAAAAGGTTTGGAAAACGAGCAGGCAAAACCAAGGGTTCACGTTCGTTAGCATCGTAGTTATCTACGAAATCAACAGTGTTTTTATTGATATCACGAAGCATTTCAAGAGCAATCTTGCTCATACGTGCCTCAGTGTACCGCTGCGCGGCAGCACCGTCCCCATCCATAGAACCAAAGTTTCCATGCCCATCAACAAGCATGTAACGGTAGCTCCACCACTGAGCCATACGAACCATGGCTTCGTAAATAGAGGAATCTCCGTGTGGGTGGTATTTACCCATAACATCCCCTGTAATACGGGCTGACTTTTTATGAGGTTTATCTGGTGTAACACCTAGTTCATTCATTCCGTATAGAATACGACGGTGAACAGGTTTTAAGCCATCTCGAACATCAGGAAGGGCCCGCGCGACGATAACGCTCATGGCGTAGTCGATAAAGCTGGTCTTCATCTCCTTTGTCAGATTGACATTCACTAAATTTCTATCCTGCATTCATAAATGCCTCATTTCACTATTAGTAATTAGATATATTATACCATAATTTGTCATTCATTTCAGTCTTTGAAAACCACTAAAACGTTTACATCAATAACCGAATAGAATATTCGTGACAAAGCTTTTTAAAAGTGATAGAATGAAAGTGTCTGGGGATTCCCCTAAAAAAAATGAAGGAGATGTTTAGATAATGACTTCAACTAAACAACACAAAAAAGTGATCCTTGTTGGTGACGGTGCCGTAGGTTCATCTTACGCTTTCGCACTTGTTAACCAAGGAATTGCACAAGAGCTTGGAATTATCGAAATTCCACAATTACACGAAAAAGCTGTTGGTGATGCGCTTGACCTTAGCCACGCCCTTGCCTTCACTTCACCTAAAAAAATCTACGCTGCTCAATACTCTGACTGTGCAGACGCTGACCTTGTTGTTATCACTGCAGGTGCTCCTCAAAAACCAGGTGAAACTCGCCTTGACCTTGTAGGTAAAAACTTGGCTATCAACAAATCAATCGTAACACAAGTTGTTGAATCAGGTTTCGATGGTATCTTCCTTGTTGCAGCTAACCCAGTTGACGTTTTGACTTACTCAACTTGGAAATTCTCTGGATTCCCTAAAGAACGTGTTATCGGTTCAGGTACTTCACTTGACTCAGCACGTTTCCGTCAAGCACTTGCTGAAAAATTGGATGTTGATGCTCGTTCCGTTCACGCCTACATCATGGGTGAACACGGAGATTCTGAGTTTGCGGTTTGGTCACATGCTAACATCGCTGGTGTAAACCTTGAGGAATTCCTTAAAGACACTCAAAACGTTCAAGAAGCTGAATTGATTGAATTGTTCGAAGGTGTTCGTGACGCTGCTTACACAATCATTAACAAAAAAGGAGCTACATACTACGGTATCGCAGTAGCACTTGCTCGTATCACAAAAGCAATCCTTGATGACGAAAATGCAGTACTTCCACTTTCAGTCTTCCAAGAAGGTCAATACGGTGTTAAAAACGTCTTTATCGGTCAACCAGCTGTTGTTGGTGCACACGGTATCGTTCGTCCAGTAAACATCCCATTGAACGACGCTGAAACTCAAAAAATGCAAGCATCAGCTAAAGAATTGCAAGCTATCATTGATGAAGCATGGAAAAACCCTGAATTCCAAGCAGCTTCTAAAAACTAATGAAAAGAAGGTTCTCATCCATGGGAACCTTTTTCTTTTTTCTTTTTGCCCCAAAAATACCCCAAAGCAACAAAAAAAACCTATCGACCAAGCAATGAAGCTTGATACAATAGATTTTTTGAAAATTCATTATTTAACAGCATCTTTAAGAGCTTTACCAGCTTTGAATGCTGGAACTTTAGAAGCTGCGATTTTGATTTCTTTACCAGTTTGTGGGTTGCGACCTTTACGTGCAGCACGCTCACGAACTTCAAAGTTACCGAAACCGATCAATTGAACTTTTTCACCAGCTGCAAGGTATTCAGTTACTGCTGCAAATACAGCGTCAACTGCTGCTGCTGAATCTTTCTTAGTCAATTCTGTAGCTTCTGCTACTTTAGCGATCAAATCTTGTTTGTTTGCCATGTTAACAAATCCTCCAAATAATTTCTAATTAACAAATATAATCATATCCTAAAATCGGTTATAGGTCAAGTCAAAAACACTATTTTGACCATTTTTTCTCTATTTTTTTAGGAATTGTAGTGAATTAGAATCGCCCAAGCATTCTCTCCAGTATGAGTTTGAATAATAGAGCCAGTTTCCAATACAGAGATTGGCTTCTCAACATAAGGTTGCAATAATGCCTTCATCTCATTCGCCCATTCGTTCGTTCCAGCATAGGAAATTCCAATTTCTGCAACTGATTTTTTGGAAAGAGTCTCGGTTAATTCCTCAAGCCACTTTTTGAAAGTTTTCGCTCCACGTCCTTTGGCGATTGGTTGGAGTTCGTGGTTTTTCATCTGCATTACTACACGAATATTCAAGAGTGAGCTTAGTAATCCTGTCACACGTCCAATACGACCACCCTTAACTAAGTTTTCTAGCGTCGAAACACCAATATAGAGTTCTGTATGATTTTTAACGTCCTCTACATGAGCTAAGATCGTTTCTAAGTCTTTACCTTCTTTAGCAAGTTTTGCGGCTTCAACAACTTGGAACTTCATCGCTTGATCTGTAAAGGAACTATCAATAACCGTTACATCAGCAGTTGAGAGACTTGCCCCTTGGCGAGCAGCTTCAACAGTTCCAGACAAGGCATGGGACATGTGAATGGCGATAATTTGACTGCCGTCTTTACTTAGTTCTTCAAAGACCTCAGCAAACACTCCCACAGGGGGCTGGCTTGTTTTAGGCAGATTCTTACTTTGTTGCATAAGATGAAGGAATTCTCCCTCTTTCAAATCTGCATCCGAATAAAGCACACTATCAATCATAACTGATAGAGGGACAACTGTGATATTTAATTCTTTAACTACTTCTGGTTCGATAGTAACAGAAGAGTCCGTTACAATTTTTACTTGTGTCATAATTCAATCTTTCTATTCTTCTCGATAGGATTGGGATTTTCTCCTTTATTATATCAAAAAAATGATAAAAAATCATAAGTGATCCGATGAAAAGAACTGAATTTTTGGTATAATCTATCTATAGAAAAGTGAGGAACAGCCATGATTCGAAAACTTCAACCGATTATCACCATTATTCTTGGAGCTGCTATCTATGCCTTCGGTCTTACCTACTTTGTTGTTCCTTATCATTTATTTGAGGGAGGGGCGACAGGTATTACCTTGATTACCTACTACCTTTTTAAGATTCCTGTCTCATTGATGAACCTCTTGATTAATATCCCTTTATTTATCCTGGCTTGGAAAATATTTGGACCTAAGACCCTCTACTCCAGCCTTCTTGGATCTATTTCACTTTCCGTTTGGCTAGCAATTTTTGAGCGTATTCCTTTGCACATCGACTTGCAAGGTGATCTCATCATTGTTGCTTTAGTCTCAGGAGTCTTACTGGGGGTTGGTTTAGGGATTATCTTTAATGCTGGTGGAACCACTGGTGGCTCTGATATCGTTGCCCGTATCCTCAACAAATACACCAATATTTCGATTGGTAAATTGCTCTTTGGGATTGACTTTTTTATCCTAATGTTGATTTTGATTATCTTCCAGGATCTTCGTCTAGTTACCTATACCCTCTTGTTTGACTTTATCATCGCTCGTGTTATCGACTTGATAGGCGAAGGAGGTTATGCTGGTAAAGGATTTATGATTATTACCCAATATCCTGATCAATTGGCCAAAGAGATTAACGATGAACTCGGACGTGGCGTTACCTTTATATCTGGTCAAGGATACTACAGCAAAAAGGATCTAAAAATTATCTACTGTATCGTCGGTCGAAACGAAATCGTTAAAATGAAAGATATGATTCACAAAATTGATCCTCAAGCCTTTATCACCATCACTGAGGCTCATGAAATTCTGGGTGAAGGATTTACTTATGTGAAAGATTAAAAAAGCTGGGAATTCCCAGCTTTTATTCTGCTTCTGCGAGGGTTGAATGGCGGAACCCATAAGCAAAGTAAATGACTAGACCAACTAGAAGAGCAATGCCAAAGGCAATCCAGGTATCTAGACTATATTGAAGCATAAAGGAAACACAGATAAGGATGGAAAGGATTGGCAAAAGTGGTACCAAAGGAGTTTTAAACTCTCCCTCTTTTGGCATACCCTTATCCTTTCTGAGTTTTATTATTCCGTAGGCTAGCAAAATGAGATAAGCTAGCGTACAGATATTTAAGAAGGCTGCAATACTGGCTAGAGGAAAGACTCCTGCAGCAATGGCTGAAGCAACTCCTGTTAAGAGAGTCGCATTTTTAGGAACGCGACTGGTCTTGCTTAATTGTTTGAAACTTTGAGGTAAAAGTCCATCACGCGCTAAGCTATAAATCATCCGAGATAAAGCATAAGTCATAGAGATACATACGGTTATCAGAGTTAAAATGGCTACAAGCGAAACATAATTTGCTGCCCAGCCGATACCAATACTCCGTAATGAAAATGCTACTGCATCGTCCACATTGAGTTTACTGTAGTGAACAATCCCTGTCAATACTAAGGTTACCAAGGCATAGAGAATGGTGACGATTGTTAGAGAAAGCACGATTCCGCGAGGAATATTTTTTTGCGGACTTTGAATTTCATCAACTGCCATGGAAATTGACTCAAATCCGAGAAATCCAAAGAACATCAAAGATGCGCCCGCCATAATCCCTGTACTTCCACCATATAGTTGACCAAAACCAAAGGGAGCAAAATTCGTCCAATTTTCAGGCTTGATGTACCAAATACCAACTAGGATAAATAAGGCGAGAGCTGAGAATTTCAAGACCACTAAAAGCGAATTAAATCTCAAAGCTGCCTTAGAATTTAATAAAACCAATCCCGTTACCAAAGTAAGTACTAAAATAGGCAGAAGATCGATATAGGTGCCTTGTTCAGGGTTAAAGGTTCCATTCAAGGCTTGGGGCATGGAGATACCATAATTACTGAGCAATCCCTTAAAGTAAGCTGCCCAGCCAGACGCCACACCTGAAACAGCCGTCATGAATTCCATGATGGTCAGCCAGCCAGCAATCCAGGCTGGCAATTCTCCTAAAATCGCATAGAGGTAACTATAAGCACCACCAGTAGCAGGCACACGAGAGGCAAATTCTGCGAAAAAGAGGGCTGATAGAGAAACACACAGAGCAGAAATCACAATGGAAATCACTAATGAGGGACCAGCTAAGGTAGCCGCTGCTGTTCCTGTAATGGTGAAAATCCCTGTCCCCACCATGGCACCAATCCCTAGAAGAATCAAATCCCACAATTTCAAATGGCGATGCATCTCTGTCTGTCTCAGACTAACATCCTTGGTTCTAAAAATATTCATACTTCATCTCCACTAAATGTAATTGTTTTATTTTACCATATAAAAACAGTTTTGTGAATATTTATTAGGTTCTTTTTTGAAAAAAATTCTGAACAGAAAGGATTTCTGTTCAGAATTTGCATTTTTACCCACTGATTCTTTCAATTAGTTACCTATCAAGCGAGTAGGTTCAACAGTATACTCCATTGAAAGTTTTTTGAGGATTTTGGATTTTTAAACTTCAAAGTAAGGGAACGGACTGTCACTATCTAAAGGACGATTTGGAACTTCTTGTTCCAAAATAGCGCGCCAACCAGATACCAATTCTTCAAAAGTCAGTTGTGCTTCTGGAGAAGCTGTTGTCAGCTTCCGACCAAACCAAGCCATGGTTGCAGTTTCAAACTGAAGCATAGCGTACTGGATTACTGGTACATTTGCCTCTTCATAATTTTCATTTACTGCACGCGCTACTTCTGCCGCTTGCGGAAGGAGTTGATTGCTGATTTTATCGACAACAGTCGCATCCATCTCTCTCCATGAAAGAAGTTGACCATTTACCTGATAAAAGAGCTCAAAGGTTTCTTGATTTTCCTTGAAATTAGCAAGAACAAAAGCACGTTCTACTGCCTCAGGACCACCAGCAGCTTTTACAGCGTTTATCAAAAGGTTTTGTTCCATTTGTCTCCAATAATCATCTGCTTCTTCTACTAAATCAATTGTGAAAGGTGGAACAATTTCCTCAGCAGGAATTTCACCTTTATTCGCTTTTTCAACATTACCAAATAATTTTTTTAAGAATCCCATTTGCTTCTCCTTTTGAGTTTTATCCGACAGATCCTTCCATTTCATAGCTAATCAAGCGGTTCAGCTCAACTGCATATTCCATTGGAAGTTCTTTTGTGAAGGGTTCGACAAACCCCATAACGATCATCTCTGTTGCCTCAGATTCTGACAAACCACGGCTCATGAGGTAGTATAGTTGTTCTTCTGAAATCTTAGAAACCTTAGCTTCGTGCTCCAAAGCAACTTGCGAGTTGTGGATTTCATTAAATGGAATAGTATCTGATGCTGATAAGTCATCCATGATAATGGTATCACACTCGATGTGAGAAACAGATTTCTTAGAGTTCTTGTTAAAGGTTACTTGTCCACGGTAGTCGACCTTTCCTCCGCCTTTAGCGATGGATTTAGACACGATAGACGAGCTTGTATGTGGGGCGTTGTGGATCATCTTGGCACCAGTATCCTGATGTTGCCCTGCGTTAGCAAAGGCGATTGAAAGCATGGTACCACGTGCTCCTTCTCCATCTAGGTAAACAGATGGGTATTTCATAGTTGTTTTGGCACCTAAGTTTCCATCGATCCACTCAACAGTTGCATCTTTCAAAGCTTTGGCACGTTTTGTTACCAAGTTATAGACATTATCAGACCAGTTTTGGATGGTTGTATAACGCATATAAGCTCCGTCCAAAGCGAAAATTTCTACAATGGCAGCGTGCAAGCTGTTACTTGAATAAGTTGGCGCTGTACAGCCTTCTACGTAGTGGACACTCGCTCCTTCATCAACGATAATCAAGGTACGTTCGAACTGACCTGTATTTTCGTTATTGATACGGAAGTAGGTTTGAAGTGGAATATCTACTTTGACACCTTTTGGCACGTAGATAAAGGTTCCACCAGACCATACTGCTGAGTTGAGGGCAGCCAATTTGTTATCTGTTGGCGGTACCAACTTAGCGAAGTATTGTTTAAACAAGTCTGGGTATTCCTTGAGGGCAGAATCCGTATCTGTAAAGATAATCCCCAATTTCTGGAACTCTTCCTTCATGTTATGGTAAACCACTTCTGACTCATACTGGGCAGAAGCTCCTGCTAGATAAGCACGCTCAGCTTCTGGAATTCCGATACGTTCAAAGGTTTCTTTGATTTTCTCAGGAACTTCGTCCCATGAACGGGCTGGTTTGTCAGATGGTTTTTGGTAGTAGATCAAGTCATCAAAGTCAATCTCTGACAAGTCTGCTCCCCAGGTTTGCATAGGCATTTTTTTGAAGGTTTCATAAGACTTCAAACGGAATTCTAACATCCACTCAGGTTCACCCTTAGCAGCTGATAATTCGCGAATGACTTCTTCGTTCAATCCTTTTCCTGTCGATAGGACAGGCTCTACATCGTCATGGAAACCAAATTTATATTCACCAAGGTCAATTGGTTTTGGTTCTACTCTTTCTTCAGCCATAATATCCTTTCTTTCATTATATATTTCTATGTTTCTTATTTTTCTTCTTGATCTTCAATTGTTTTCTTAAGGGCATTCCAAGCTAGAGTTGCACACTTGATTCGTTGAGGGAATTTGGCAACACCTGATAAGAAAGCCGCGTCTCCAAGTTGGTCTTGACGCTCATCTTTTTGCCCTTGAACCATTTCAGAAAAAATAGTTGCAAGTTCTAAAATTTCTTGTTTGGTCTTGCCTAAAACTGCATCTGTCATCATACTAGCAGAAGCAGTTGAAATCGTGCATCCTGAATTTAGAAAAGCGATATCTTCTAAACGATCCTCTGCGTCAAACTTAACAGAGAGATTAATAACATCGCCACAGGTTGGATTGTTGAGGCTGATTTGCTCAGCGTCTTCTAACTTCCCTTGGTGATGTGGATTTTTCGAATGGTCTGCCACCACTGCCATATAAAGGCTATCTAGTTTAGAAAGTGCCATTGAAAAACTCCTTTGTCTTTTGTAGGGCATCGACTAGCTTGTCACAATCTGCCTTGGTATTGTAGATATAAAAACTTGCACGAGCTGTTGCTGGAACTTCCAAATATTGGAGCAAAGGTTGAGCACAATGATGACCTGCACGAACTGCTACCCCTTCATAATCCAGTGCTGTAGCTAGGTCATGGGGATGAAGATCGCCTAGGTTAAATGCAATCACACCTGAACGTTTAGCCAAGTCCTGCGAACCATAAATAGTCAATCCCTCAATGGCCTGCAATTTTGGAAAGACATATGCAATCAATTCCTGTTCATGAGCTTCAACGGCATCCATACCAATCTTTTCTAGATAATCCACTGCTGCAGCAAGTCCGATAGCACCTGCCATATTTGGCGTTCCAGCCTCAAATTTCCAAGGCAACTCCTTCCAACTAGCAGATTGCTCATAGACGAAATCAATCATCTCGCCACCAAACTCAACTGGTGACATTTGTTCCAGATACTTTTCTTTACCGTAAAGAACACCAATACCAGTTGGTCCAGCCATCTTGTGACCTGAAAAAGCAAAGAAGTCCACATCCAAGTCCTGGACATCAATCTTCATATGGGGCGTAGACTGAGCGCCATCCACCACCATGATAGCTCCAACTTGGTGGGCCAATTGCGTGATTTCTTTGATAGGATTGACTACACCAAGAACATTTGAGGCGTGAGCTAGGGAGACAAACTTGACTTTATCAGTCAATTTAGCTCGCAAGTCATCCATATCCAGAGCTCCATCCTTGAGATAAACATAGACAAGCTCTGCCCCAGTCTTGCGACAGACCTCCTGCCAAGGAATGATATTGGAATGGTGTTCCATGACAGAAATCAAGACCTGGTCTCCCTCAGTCAGGATTTCCTCAGCGAAGCGTGCCACCCAGTTAAGGCTGGTTGTCGTTCCTCTGGTAAAGAGAACTTCCTTTGTAGAGCCTGCATGGATAAACTTACGAATGGTTTCACGAGCAGCTTCATAAGAAGCTGTTGCTCGCTCAGCCAAGGTATGAACACCACGGTGAACATTGGCATTGTCCTGCTTATAGTAGCGGTTGATTGTTTCCAGAACTGCTAGTGGTTTTTGTGTCGTCGCAGCATTGTCCAGATAGACCAGAGGTTCATCGTTGACAATCTGGTCTAAAATTGGAAAATCCTTACGAATCGCTTCTACATCTAACATAGGCTTCCCCTTAGCGTTTTGACAATTTTTCTTCGATGGTTGCAATCATTTCTTCACGAACTTCTTTGACTGGAATCTCAACAATTACGGAGCCAAGGAAACCACGAACAACCAAGCGTTCTGCAGTTGCCTTATCCAAGCCACGACTCATGAGATAGTACATATCTTCTGGATCTACTTGTCCGATAGAAGCCGCGTGACCTGCAGTTACGTCATTTTCATCAATCAAAAGAATTGGGTTGGCATCTGAACGAGCCTGATCTGAAAGCATAAGAACACGACTCTCTTGTTGCGCATCTGCTCCCTTAGCCCCCTTGATGATGTGGCCGATACCGTTGAAGGTCAAGGTTGCTTTTTCAAGGATAACCCCATGTTGGAGGATATTTCCGATTGAGTTGCAACCGTAGTTAGTCACTCGAGTGTCAATCCCTTGCACCTGACGACCACTTGAAAGAGCTACGACTTTAAGGTCAGCATGGCTACCATTTCCAATCAAATCGCTATCAAAATCAGCAACAACATTTCCTTCGTTCATGACACCGATTGCCCAGTCAATGCTTGCATCGTTGCCTAGTTTACCACGGCGGCTAATGTAGGCAGTGACATTTTCACCTAAACGGTCAATAGCAGCAAACTTCACTTGCGCACCAGAACGAGCAATCACTTCGACCGTGATATTAGCAGTTGCCTTGGCACTACCTTCACCACGTGACTCTAAACGCTCCAGATAACTAATCTTAGAATATTTACCAGCGATAATCATAATATGCTTGTTAAATGGCACATCGCTATCACTGTCTTGGTAGAAAATACCTTCGATTGGCTCTGTAATCTCAACATTATCTGGAATATAGAGAACAGCACCACTGTTAAAGTAAGCTGTATGGTAGGCTGCCAACTTGTCATCGTCATACTTAACAGATGACATGAAGAATTCCTCGATAAGTTCGGGAATTTCTTCTAAAGCTGAGTGAAAGTCTGTAAAGACTACTCCTTGTTCAGCCAATTCAACTGGAATTTGTTCAAAAACAGTCTGCGTTCCTACTTGCACCAACTTCAAGTGATTATCTAAAGCAGTGAAGTCAGGAACATTTGCTGAAGGTTCACTTTCTGTGATGGTTCCATCTCCCAGATTCCAACGGTGAAATTTGACACGCTCAATGACTGGTAATTCCAAACTCTCAATCTTATCAAAAGCTTTTTGACGGAGGTCAGCCAACCAGCTTGGTTCAGCGTGCATTTCTGAAAAAAGTTTAATATTCTCTTTAGTCATTTACTTCTCCTAAAAGATACGAGGGAATTACAATTCTTCCTTGTAGTCGTAGCCAAGTTCTTCAGCTAGTTTTGCGTATCCTTCACGTTCCAAACGGGCAGCCAATTCTGGACCACCAGAAAGGACAACACGCCCTTCCATCATCACGTGGACAACGTCTGGTGTGATGTAGTTCAAGAGACGTTGGTAGTGAGTGATAATCATAGCACCAAAGCCTTCACCACGCATGGCATTGACACCTTTAGACACAACTTTAAGGGCGTCAATATCAAGACCTGAGTCAATCTCATCCAAAAGGGCAAATGTTGGTTCCAACATCAAGAGTTGAAGAATTTCATTACGTTTTTTCTCACCACCAGAGAAACCTTCGTTGAGGTAACGCTCAGCCATTTCTTCTTTCATGTTGAGCAATTCCATTTTCTCGTCTAGTTTAGTGATAAACTCACGAACCGAAATCTTCTCGTCATCTTCTTTACCAGCATTCATGGCTGCACGAAGAAATTCAGCGTTAGTAATTCCTGGAATTTCAGACGGGTATTGCATAGCAAGGAAAAGTCCCATACGCGCACGCTCGTCTACTTCCAATTCAAGGATATTTACACCATCAAACAAGACTTCACCTTTGGTAACTTCATAGTTAGGGTTCCCCATGATAGCTGCAGAAAGAGTCGATTTACCAGTACCATTTGGTCCCATGATAGCAGCGATTTCTCCTGTTTTCAGAGTCAGATTGACCCCTTTCAAAATTTCTTTTCCTTCAATTTCAACGTGAAGATCTTTGATCTCTAATACTGACATGATAGTTCCTTTCTTTTTCTGGCCTACTTCCTTTACCCTTAAAGAAATCACTTACATTTCTAAAAAAATACAAGAAAAGGTCCATAAATATACTCTACTAGTATAACAAAAAAAAGCCTAAAAGGCTTTGATTTTGTTTAGAAGCTAGTGACTAATCCTTGCGGTTTAGGTGCTGATCAATGGCATCTACTATTTTCCCCATTACATAACTTAACCTAAAATTTCGAAAAAGTAGAATGGCCCAAAAGGCTGCCATAAAATAGCGACCCGTCATCCAAGCTTCATTGAAAAAATAAGTCTCAGCAGCAGTAAATAGTGCTATCACGATAAATTGTTGTCTAGTCATAGGATTATTGTACCATGAAATCCACTTTTAGTCTTCTTCGACCATGACTTTATCAGCCAAAAATTCGAATCCTTCTGGAATTAGACTTTCTTCTTCTACCTCTTGATCTGCTTGAGAAGACTTGTTTTTAGCTGAAAATGCTGCACGAACCTCTTTCCATTCCTCAAGGGAAATTGCCAGGATTTCAGGTGAAAATCCAGCCGCTTGGCTAAGAATATTGCCAAACATGGTATTGAGGTTATCCCGTTTCATAGTTTGTCCAGCATTGAAATTAGATTCAAAAGCTAAAATAGCATGGTGTTCGTTGGCCGCAACTGGTTGAGAACCAACAAGCAGAGCCTTATCAGGACCAGCTAAGCTTTCGATTACCTCTCCCCATGCATTCTGGAGGCGAATCAAGTTTTGCCGTGCCAAATCAGGATTTTCAACAGCTTCTTGTAGGATAGCCTGAACTTTATTACGGTCTACTCGATAGACTGTCTTGGAAGTGGCTGGACGGCTAGGGACTGGCACTACTTGTTTAGGAGCTGCTCCAACATTGGCAAGTTCTTGTTTGAGACGAGCGACTTCCTGTCTCAGTGTAGAAATTTCACTTTCTACAGCTCCTGAAAGAGCAGATTCAGGCTTAATCTCAGCTAAACGAATGGTCATCATTTCAGCATAAATCTTAGGTTGCAGGCTAGCTTTCATATCCGCCAAACTCACAGTCGCTATTCGAATCATTTCAAAGAGACTTTCCTGAGAAAGAGCTAGATTGTCCATAAAAACTGGACTATGATGAGTATTTTCGCCACCTGTCTGAACAACTAGTAAATCACGCAAGTACTGTAAAAGATCCGTCACAAAACGAGTCATGCTCTTGCCATTTTCAAACAAAAGATTCAAAGAATCAAGCGCTTTTGAAACATCCTGCTGAGATAAGGCAGCTACATAGTCATCAAGCGCTGATAGACTAATGGTGCCTGTAATCTCCTCAGAGATAGCTGTGGTTAAAGCATTCCCTTGCGTCAAACTCAAAGCTTGGTCCAGAATAGACAAGGCATCCCGCATTCCACCTTCAGCTCGTCTAGCAATGATTTCCACAGCCTCTGGTTCAGAACTGATATTTTCTTTTTCTAAAATATGATGAATATGTGCTGTGATATCTTGCGTTCGAATCGACTTAAACTCAAAACGTTGGACACGCGATAAAATAGTTGCTGGAATCTTGTGCAATTCGGTGGTCGCCAAGATAAAGATAACGTTTTGAGTTGGTTCTTCTAGTGTCTTCAAAAGCGCATTAAAAGCTCCAGTAGACAACATATGAACCTCGTCTATGATATAGACCTTATAACGTGCCAAACTAGGAGCGTAAGTAGATTTATCACGAATTTCACGGATTTCATCAACTCCGTTATTCGAAGCTGCATCCATTTCGATAACATCTTCTAAGCTACCTTCTGTCACAGCCTGACAGATATAGCAGTTATTACATGGTTCTCCGTCCACTTGGTTCGGACAGTTCATAGCCTTGGCAAAAATCTTGGCCACACTGGTCTTCCCAGTCCCACGAGGACCTGAGAAAAGATAGGCATGACTAATCTTTTCCTGCTCGACCGCTTGTTTTAGGGTTTTAGCCACAACCTCTTGTCCGACCAATTGTGAAAAAGTTTGACTTCTATATTTTCGATAAAGTGCTTGATACATTAGGCTTTCTCCTCAAACATCGTAAAGTCCCATTCTGTCTTCTCAAGCAAAATAGCGACAAATTGTTCCAAGTAATCACGGTCAACGGCATTGTAATCATCAATAAGTGAAGAATCCAGGTCTAAGACACCCAGCAATTGACCATTCTTGAGCATGGGAACCACGATTTCACTCTTGGCCATACTATCACAAGAAATGTAGTTTGGATAGGTGCTCACATCGCCAACCAAAACAGTCTCTTGAAACTCAGCAGCTTCTCCACACACGCCTTTCCCAAGCGGAATGCGAATACAAGAAACACCACCCTGAAAAGGCCCTAAAATCAACTCGTTACCATCAAACAGATAAAAACCTGCAAATACAGTATTCGGAAAGCGAGATTTTAGGAGGGCACTAGCATTTGAAAGATTGGCAAGAACATTGCTCTCACCTTCAAGTAAATAAGAGAGTTCCTCATTTAACAATTGATATTGTGATTGTTTTTCTGAATCTAACATAGAACTATTATATCAAAAATGAGAAAGAGACAAAAGAAAAATCCCTTGTTTTAAACAAAGGATTTTGTGATTATAAATTTGATTAAAGTTCGATATCACCGAACAAGTCAGCCATTGAGAATCCTGTTTGTGTTTCTGGAAGTTCGAAATCACGTTTTTCTTGACGTTTTGGACGACGTGGACGAGCAGCACGTTTTTCTTCTTTTTGTCCTTCTTCTTGAGCTGGACGTTCTTCAAGAGCTTTGATAGAAAGTGATACACGTTCTGCGTCAGCGTTAACATCAAGTACTTTAACAGTAACTTCTTGACCAACAGTAAGAGCTTCTTTTGGATTTTCGATACGTTTGTGTGAAATTTGTGATACGTGAACAAGTCCATCGATACCTGGCAATACTTCAACAAATGCACCGAAGTCAGTCAAACGTTTAACTGTTCCTTCTACTACATCACCTTTAGCCAATTTTTGCTCAACGCCATCCCATGGTCCAGGTGTTGTTGCTTTAAGTGAAAGTGATACGCGACCTTCTTCTTCGTTAAGATCAAGGATCTTCACTTCAATTTCTTCACCAACAGTTACAACTGATTTAGGTGATACGTTACGTTCGTGTGACAATTCAGTCAAGTGAACCAATCCGTCAACACCACCAAGGTCGATGAAAGCACCAAAGCTAGTGATACGAGCAACTTTACCAGTTACGACATCACCAACAGCCAATTTACCGAATACTTCAGCACGAGCTGCTGCAGTAGCTGCTTCAACAACTTCACGACGTGAAAGGATGAAGCGGTTTTCTTTAGGATCAACTTCTTTGATTTTAGCATCAAATTCTTGACCTACGAAACGCTCAGTGTTACGTACGAAACGAGTATCCAACATTGAAGCTGGGATAAATCCACGAACACCTTCAAATTCTACTGAAAGTCCACCTTTAACGGCACGAGTTCCTTTAACAGTAACAACTTCTTCTTCGCGTCCTACAAGTTTGTCCCATGCTTTGCGAGCTTCAAGGCGTTTTTTAGATACAAGGTATGTAACTGTATCAGTATCTTTACCAACTACTTGACGAAGTACAAGAACATCCAATACTTCTCCTACTTTCACAAAGTCATTGATATCTGCATCGCGATCGTTTGTCAATTCGCGAAGAGTCAAGACACCTTCAACACCAGTCCCAGAGATTGCAACGTTAGCTTGAGTCGCATCAACTGTCAATACTTCAGCACTAACAACATCACCAGGCTCAACTTGGCTAACGCTATTTAGCAAATCTTCAAATTCGTTCATCTAAAAAATCCTCCAACAATCAAGTTTTTCCAAACTTGACATACTTATAATTTTTTTCCTAAGCACCCGCAAAGACATGTTCATATCGTTCACGTCTTTCAATTATAAAAATAAAATACCCTAAGATATTTTTCTTTTTATCTTGAATTTATTACCTAAGAACTGGGGTAGCTGGATTCGAACCAACGCATGAGGGAGTCAAAGTCCCTTGCCTTACCGCTTGGCTATACCCCATTGATGAATGGAGAGAGAGGGATTCGAACCCCCGAACCCGAAGGAGCGGATTTACAGTCCGCCGCGTTTAGCCTCTTCGCTATCTCTCCAATGTTTAACGAGAACTATTATATCATGAAATTTTCAATAAAACAAGTGTTATTTTGTCAAATTATAGTTTTCAATCAAAATTTCCACAGCTTTTTCAAGTTTTTTATAAAAACTATCGACATTTCCATTCTTTATGATGGCAAATTGGCTATCTAATTCGGCAATTTCCCCAATAACCTTTTTCCCGATCGTCAAAACGTATCCTTCATAGCTGTCTTTTCCAACAGCCACTTTTGCATCGGTTAATTGGATTTCAATTTTCTTATCTTTTTTACTCATACTGTACCTCTTTTCACTTTTTCTATTGTACAAGAAAATGCTCAAACTAGCAAGAAAAAACTCCATTTCAGTCCTTACAACTGCTATGGAGTTCTTCTTTACTTCATGTCTTTTAGTCCACTTTGACAATCCATCCTTCAGGCGCTTCTACATCACCAAATTGGATACCAGTCAATTCATCATAGAGTTTACGTGTAACAGGACCTACTTCTGTTTCACTGTAGAAAACATGGAAATCATCGCCATGTTGGATACCTCCAATTGGAGAAATAACTGCTGCTGTACCGCAGGCACCTGCCTCTACAAAACGATCCAAATTATCGATTGGGACATCACCTTCAATCGGAGTTAAGCCCAAGCGGTGTTCTGCCAAGTAAAGCAAAGAGTACTTGGTAATGGATGGCAAGATGGATGGACTCAGTGGTGTAACAAATTCATTGTCTGCCGTGATTCCAAAGAAGTTGGCTGATCCGACTTCTTCAATCTTTGTATGTGTAGATGGGTCTAAGTAGATAACATCTGAAAATTGGCGTGACTTGGCCATTTTACCTGGGAGGAGACTAGCAGCATAGTTTCCACCTACCTTGGCCGCACCTGTACCATTCGGAGCTGCACGGTCAAATTCATCTTGAATCAAGAAATTAGTTGGAACCAAGCCACCTTTAAAGTAGTTGCCAACTGGCATGGCAAAGATAGTGAAAATGTAATCCTCTGCAGGTTTTACCCCGATAATATCTCCAACACCAATCAACAGCGGACGAAGATAAAGGGTTCCACCTGTTCCATATGGTGGGACGTATTCTTCATTTGCACCCACAACTGCTTTACAAGCTTCTACAAACATTTCTGTCGGAACTTGTGGCATCAAAAGACGGTCACAAGTACGTTGCAAACGCTTAGCATTTTCGTCAGGACGGAACAATTGAACACTGCCGTCCTTGGTACGATAGGCTTTCAATCCCTCAAATGCTTGCTGTCCATAGTGGAGACTTGGAGAAGACTCTGAAATATGCAAGGTTGCATCCTCTGTCAATTCTCCTTGATCCCATTGACCATTTTTGTAGTGAGCGATATAACGGTAAGGTAATTTCATATAAGCAAATCCAAGGTTTTCCCAATCAATTGCAACTGTCATGTTTTTCTCCTTTATACTATTCAAACTATGTGTTCTATTCTACACTTTTCTAGTAAAATTTCAAGTATTATTTGTAATTTTCTGAAAATTTTTTCAACACAAAAGAAATCAGCCCTCTGGACTGATTCTTTTTACGAACTCGCTTTATCCTCTTTAAAGACTTCTTTGAGGTAAGCATCGAAAACTTCTTCATCTGAAATCGTGTCTGAAATAAAGCTTCCATTGCTAGTGCGTTCAGACAAGTTGAGGTCCTGCAATCGGCTTTCATAGATTGTTCCCTTGTTAGATTGAACAAGTAACGTTTGGTCGTTTTCTTCTACTTCTGTACTAAAGAGATCACCAACGAAACCTTGCTCTGCAACTGCTCCTGCCAAGAAGACACGATGCGGTTTGTTTTTCAACTCACGCAAGACTTGTAGGCCTCGTTTGGCACGGCTGGTCGCTGGAATTTCCTCAATGGAAACGCGTTTCAAGCTTCCACGTTGGGTCAAGAGGTAGAAGGATGAGGTGTTACAGATGAAGGCTGCCTGAAGCGCATCAACTGCTTTCAGGTTCATAGCCTTGACACCTGCAGCCTTGGAACCAACAACTGGAACCTCTTCGATATTGAAACGAAGGGCGTAACCGTTTTGGCTAATCAAGAGTACATCATCCAGTTTGATTGGTGCTACTGCTACAATCTGGTCTGTCTTGTCTTTGAGCTTAGCATACTTAACAGACTTAGACTTGTAGGTCCGCCATGGAGAGAATTCTTTGCGTTCTACGCGTTTGATTTGACCAAGGCGAGTTGCTGCAAAGTAGGTAGTTGCATCATCAAACTGATCCACTACTTCTGCATAAAGGATTTCTTCGTTAGTTTCAAAGTTTGTAATCGTTTGGCTCAAGTGCTCTCCGATGTCCTTCCAGCGAATGTCTGCCAATTCATGGATTGGTCGATAAATGACATTCCCAAGAGTTGTGAACATCAAGAGGTGCTGGGTTGTCTTGGCAGTTTGCACAAAGATCAGACGGTCATCATCACGTTTGCCAATTTCTTCCAGAGTGGATGCTGCAAAAGAACGTGGGCTAGTACGTTTGATATAACCTGCCTTGGTTACGCTGATGTAAGTATCTTCCTCGGCAATCAAACTAGCTGTATCAATCTCGATTGTTTTCGCAGTATCTTCCAAAGTACTCAAACGTGGTGTCGCAAATTTCTTTTTGACCTCACGGAGTTCTTTCTTCATGAGATTGTACATAGTCCGTTCATCACCGATGATAGCCGCAAGCATGGCAATCTTTTCACGCAATTCTGCTTCTTCTTCCTGCAAGACAACCACGTCTGTATTGGTCAAACGGTAAAGTTGTAAGGTCACGATGGCTTCAGCCTGCTCCTCAGTAAACTCATAGCTGACCTTGAGGTTTTCCTTAGCGTCAGCCTTGTTCTCAGAGGCACGGATAAGAGCAATAACTTCATCCAAAATCGAAATCACGCGAATCAAACCTTCGACGATATGGAGACGCTTCTCAGCCTTTTCCTTGTCAAAGCGGGAACGAGCCAAAATCACTTCACGACGGTGGGCAATATAGCTAGACAAAATTGGCACAATCCCAACCTGACGAGGTGTGAAATTGTCAATCGCCACCATGTTGAAGTTGTAATTGATTTGCAAGTCGGTGTATTTGAAGAGATAGTTGAGTACGAGCTCGGTATTCGCGTCTTTTTTAAGTTCAATAGCGATACGAAGACCATCACGGTCAGACTCATCACGAACCTCAGCAATCCCCGCTACCTTGTTATTGACACGAACATCATCGATTTTCTTGACCAGATTGGCTTTATTGATTTCATAAGGAATCTCAGTGATAACGATTTGCTCCTTACCGCCTTTTAGCTTTTCAATCTCCGTCTTAGAACGAACGACCACGCGCCCTTTCCCAGTTTCATAGGCCTTTTTGATCTCGTCACGCCCTTGGATGATAGCTCCTGTAGGGAAGTCTGGCCCAGGCAAGAATTCCATGAGTTTGTCCACCTTGGCTGTTGGGTGGTCAATCATGTAAACCGTCGCATCAATAACCTCAGCTAAATTATGGGGAGGAATGTCTGTAGCATAACCAGCCGAAATCCCAGTCGAACCATTGACCAAAAGGTTGGGAAAGGCTGCTGGCAAAACCGTCGGTTCTTTCTCGGTATCGTCAAAGTTCCAAGCAAAGGGAACTGTCTTCTTTTCGATATCTTGAAGAAGATAACCAGCAATCTCAGACAAACGCGCCTCGGTATAACGCATTGCCGCAGGCGGATCTCCGTCCATAGAACCTTTATTACCGTGCATTTCGACCAAAATCTCACGGTTTTTCCAATCCTGAGACATACGAACCATGGCATCATAGATAGAAGAATCCCCGTGTGGGTGGAAATTCCCCATGATGTTCCCGACAGACTTAGCAGACTTGCGGTAGCTCTTGTCAAAAGTATTGCCATCCTTATTCATAGAATAAAGAATACGACGCTGAACCGGCTTCAATCCATCCCGAATGTCTGGCAAAGCCCGGTCTTGAATGATGTACTTGGAGTAGCGACCAAAGCGCTCTCCCATGATGTCCTCAAGGGACATGTTTTGAATGTTGGACATAGGATACTAAGCCCGTAAAATGCAAAGTAAAAATAGGAAATTCTTAAAGCGAGTGATGCTCGTAAGAGAATTTATCTTTTTTACACAGCATTTAGGGCGTGTTCAACTCCTTTCAAAGAATATAGAGTAGATTTTTATACAATTTTTTTATACAATAAAGGATATTTTACGGAAATTAGTCCCGTGTTCAGTTACATTAAGTAACCAAACTATCCTTTCTGTAGGCTAATCTTTTAAATAATTCAGCGATTAAGAAGTCTCTTTTCAGCATACTCAATCATCTTCTCAGCTACTACCTTATCGTAGGCAAAGCTCATCTTTTGAGCAAGTATTTGAGCTTCTCTGTGGAAAAGTTGCATCGTAGCAAACAATGACTGAGTAAGTTTCTCTACACTTGAAAAAGCAAGCAGGTTCGAGAATTCCTTCTCTTTCTCTGTAGGTAAATACTGGAAAAGATACTTGTAGTTCTTGCCGATATCGACCGTTCCCTTATCTGCTGCCACTTGCCAAGCTAAAAGCTTGAGCAATTCTTGCTGACAAATTCCATAGAGATGATCCGTGGCATAGATGGCTTGCTTGCGACAAATCCCTTTAACCACGTAGGCTGACACCCACCAAAATTCATTGCAGGCTTTGTCAAACTCTATTGCACTAGCTGGGCTTGTCCAAAAACGTTGAGGATTCGGGGAATAAGGTTCAAACACCCCCTTAGGATCTTCTAAAACGGTGAATCCTGCCTCACTATCCACCCACTCTTGAATGTGCTCTTTGGGGCAGAGGGTTAAATCAATCCGATTGCCATCTTCAAAGAGCATGAGATACAGATGGCGATGTTCAAGTACGTTATGCTGCTCAATAATGCGCTTGCCAAACTGATTCAACCAAGAAAGGTCACTCGTCAGATTATCTAAGTCGTCCACGACATAGATCACGTCGTAATCCTGAAACTCATCTTTTGGTGCTTTTGGGTTTGTCCGTGAACCAGACATGGCGACAGCCTCAACTTGTAAAGATTTAGCAATCTGTGAAATCGCATCAAGCATTTCTGTTTCAGTTCTCATCTTTCACTCCTTCAACACTTAGAGCTATTTGAAATTGTTTTTTATTATAAATTATAAACAATCGGTCATCTCCGACATTAGCTAAGCAATTAATCTCTATCCCCTACCAAAAAGTATTCTTGTCTTACTGATTTCGTTTGGTGTAATGGAGATAGAGAGGAGGAAGATAAGAAACCAGAATCATCAAAATCATTACCAAAAATGTCAACAGATGTATCTGAACTACATTTACAACATACGATCCCAGAACACCTACAGATAGGGGACATAAAATATAGGATAGGAAAATCAAAAGAGCCTTCCACCGTTTCTCCGGATAGACATAACACAATCGAATAAGTGTGTAGATTAAGGCTCCTGCTATCAAAGGAAAACCAAATAAAATCATGACAAAGGATGCCACTAAAGAACCGGATTCTGAGGAATCCATATTGAATAAAAGCATCAAGATCATAAAAAAGGTAAATACAATCGGTGCATATAAACCTTGGAAACTTTTTTTTCGACTATTGATGTAGAATGCAAGAATAGCTGACGGTAAAGAAACTAAGAAAATTAAACCCAAGTAACTTCCAAAAATCGAATGTCCTGAACTATTCATTATTCACACTCCTTAAAACACAGTCGCTTCTTCCAGCGTAAACTTGACATTATCTTCAATCCACTTGCGGCGTGGTTCGACCTTATCTCCCATGAGGACATTGACACGGCGTTCAGCGCGGGCTAGGTCTTCGATTGTGACACGGATAAGAGTGCGGGTTTCTGGATTCATCGTTGTTTCCCAGAGTTGGTCCGCATTCATCTCACCAAAACCCTTGTAGCGTTGGAAGACAACTTCCACTTGAAAACCATTGTCTTCTCCTTCAAGGTATAGGGCTGGCGTCAAGGTTTCCTCAGCTTCATTATTGAAAGTAGTTAACTTGGAAATAGATTAGCAAACTTTACCTGTATAATTTTTGATAGCTGTGATATAATTCAAAATCCAACAATCCTGTCACAGTTTCTATAAAACGAAATCTTACTTTGCTTATTAGCTGAAATAACCTAAAGTTTAGTTAAAATTAAAGATTAACCTTTTTGTCATTTTACTGATCCTTTTTAAATTCGAAGCTTTGACCATTAGTAGCAGAAAGTCCGTCTGAATTAAATATTTCAAGATGAATTGTATCTTTATCTTTCTTTTCAACCTGATATCGAATTCCATTATCATCAACTAAGTTTACAACCGAATCTTTACGATCCTTTACTTCTAGATCCTCAGCTATTTTGCTTTCACCACTTAAAATAGTCCACTTCCCACTTTCTTCTTTAAATTCATACTTAGAATTTGTTTGATTACTAGTCCATGTACCTTTTAGCCAGGCCTCCTTCGAGGCACAAGCAGATAAAATAACAGCCATAAAAGCAACTAATAGAACAGCATATATTTTTTTCATCATAACTCCTTTGTAATTCTAAAATTTATTAAAATACTGTCGCTTCTTCCAGCGTAAACTTAACATTATCCTCAATCCACTTACGACGTGGTTCAACCTTATCTCCCATGAGGACATTGACACGGCGTTCAGCGCGTGCTAGGTCTTCGATGGTGACACGGATGAGGGTACGGGTTTCAGGATTCATAGTCGTCTCCCAGAGTTGGTCCGCATTCATCTCACCAAGACCTTTGTAGCGTTGGAGCGTAGCGCCTTTACCGAACTGCTTGCGGAGTTCTTCTAGCTCTCCGTCCGTCCAAGCATAGGCCACTTCTTCTTTCTTGCCTTTGCCTTTGGACATCTTGTACAGAGGCGGAAGGGCGATATAGACATGGCCTGCCTCAACTAGCGGACGCATGTAACGGTAGAAGAATGTTAAAAGAAGAGTCTGGATGTGGGCACCGTCGGTATCCGCATCGGTCATGATAATAATCTTGTCATAGTTGGCATCTTCAATAGAGAAGTCTGCTCCCACGCCCGCACCAATGGTATAAATCATAGTATTGATTTCTTCATTTTTGAGAATATCTGCCATCTTGGCCTTGGCTGTATTAATCACCTTACCACGAAGGGGCAAGATAGCCTGGAACTTACGGTCACGACCTTGCTTGGCAGAACCACCGGCAGAGTCCCCCTCGACTAGGTAGAGTTCATTCTTGGCAGGGTTTTTAGACTGGGCTGGAGTCAATTTTCCAGATAACAAGCCCTTATCTTTCTTGTTTTTCTTACCATTTCGGCTCTCATCACGCGCTTTGCGAGCTGCCTCACGAGCATCACGCGCCTTGATAGCCTTGCGAATGAGATTGGAAGCCAGTTCTCCATTTTCCATAAGGAAGAAAGTCAACTTATCAGATACTATGCCATCCACAACCGGACGAGCCAAAGGACTTCCAAGTTTGTCCTTTGTCTGACCCTCAAACTGGAGGTGTTCTTCAGGAACCAAGATAGAAAGAACGGCCGCTAATCCTTCACGGTAATCTGACCCTTCAAGATTTTTATCTTTTTCCTTGAGGAGCCCTGTCTTACGAGCGTAGTCATTCATGACCTTGGTAATGGCTGACTTGAGTCCTGTCTCATGAGTTCCACCATCCTTGGTACGAACGTTATTGACAAATGATAGAATGTTATCTGAAAATCCATCATTGTACTGGAGGGCAACTTCCACTTGGAAACCATTGTCTTCGCCTTCAAAATATAGGACTGGCGTCAAGGTTTCCTTGTCTTCATTGAGGTAAGAAACAAAGTCTTGTACCCCGTTCTCATAATGGAATTCGATTGCTTCATCTGTTCGCTTATCTGTCAAAGACAAGGTAACATTTTTTAAGAGAAAGGCTGACTCATTGAGACGTTCTGAAATGGTATTGTACTTGAAGTCAGTCGTAGAAAAAATCGTCGCGTCAGGCATGAAAGTGACTTTGGTACCTGTCTTAGACTTGGGTGCTGTACCAATTTTCTTCAAGGTTGTGACGGGTTTCCCGCCATTTTCAAAACGTTGCTTGTAGACTGTACCGTCACGGGTAATTTCAACTTCCAACCAACTTGAGAGTGCATTAACAACCGAAGAACCGACTCCGTGAAGACCACCAGATGTTTTGTAGCCACCCTGACCGAATTTTCCTCCAGCGTGGAGAATGGTAAAGATAACCTCAACAGTTGGAATTCCCATGGCGTGCATCCCAGTCGGCATCCCTCGACCATGGTCTTGTACGGTTAAACTTCCGTCTTTATTGATGGTCACATCAATGCGGTCACCAAATCCAGACAAGGCTTCATCGACTGCATTATCCACAATTTCCCAGACTAGGTGATGGAGGCCAGCACCGTCAGTCGATCCAATATACATCCCCGGACGTTTACGGACCGCATCCAACCCTTCTAGCACCTGAATGGCGTCATCATTGTAGTTATTAATATTGATTTCCTTTTTTGACACAAGGAACCTCCTATTTGTTCATCTTTTCTATTTTACAGGTTTTCTAGCGATTTTGCAAAGCTTTTCCCTTTCAGCTGTCACAATTTCACAGGATATTCTCTGACTTTCTATACCATTTCATGGTATAATAGGTCTATGATGACATTTGTATTATTAATTTTAGCTTATCTGCTAGGTTCGATTCCATCTGGTCTTTGGATTGGACAAATCTTCTTTCAAACAAATCTGCGTGAACATGGTTCTGGAAACACCGGAACAACCAATACTTTTCGAATTTTAGGTAAGAAAGCGGGTATGGCAACCTTTGTGATTGACTTCTTTAAAGGAACCTTGGCCACTCTCCTTCCAATCCTTTTCCACCTTCAAGGTGTATCACCTCTCGTCTTTGGTCTTTTGGCCGTAATTGGACATACCTTTCCTATCTTTGCAGGATTTAAAGGTGGTAAGGCTGTCGCAACCAGTGCTGGAGTGATTTTCGGATTTGCGCCTGCCTTCTGTCTCTATCTAGCAATCGTATTCTTTGGAAGCCTCTATCTAGGTAGTATGATTTCACTGTCTAGCGTTACCGCTTCTATCGCAGCCGTTATCGGAGTTCTCCTATTTCCACTATTTGGATTTATCCTGAGCAGCTATGACCCCCTCTTCATTCTGATTATCCTAGCACTTGCTAGCTTGATTATCATTCGTCACAAGGATAATATCACACGTATCAAAAATAAAACTGAAAATCTTGTCCCTTGGGGGTTGAACCTAACCCATCAAAATCCAAAAAAATAAAACGCCAGTTTGAAACTGACGTTTTTTTGTATGCTTATTTTGACTTGATGTAGTTGATACCGTCTGCCTTAGGTGCAACTGCTTTTCCAAAGAAGGCTGCCAAGACAAGGATAGTCAAGACATAAGGCGCGATTTGAAGGTAAACCGCTGGCACTCCTTGTAGGAAAGGTAATTGAGAACCGATAACTGCCAAACTTTGTGAAAGTCCAAAGAAAAGACTAGAAAGCATAGCACCAATTGGGTTCCATTTACCAAAGATCATCGCAGCAAGGGCGATAAATCCAGGACCGACAATAGTTGTCACTGAGAAGTTAACTGAAATGGATTGAGCATAAATCGCTCCCCCAATTCCACCAAGGAAACCTGAAATAACAACCCCAAGATATCGCATCTTGTAGACATTGATCCCCAAGGTATCCGCTGCTTGAGGGTGTTCACCAACAGAGCGAAGACGAAGACCAAAACGTGTCTTAAAGAGAATAAACCAAGCAAGGAAAGAGAAGGCAATCGCGATATAACCTAGTAGACTGGTTGACTTGAAGAAGATATCTCCAATCACAGGGATATCAGCCAAAACTGGGAAATCAAAACGTCCAAAAGTCTGGCTTAAGTTATCCGTTTGTCCTTTGTTATAAAGAACTTTAACCAAGAAAACTGCTAGGGCAGGAGCCATCAAGTTCAATACTGTACCACTGACAACATGGTCCGCACGGAAATGAACTGTAGCGACTGCATGGATGAGAGAGAAAATAGCTCCCACAATACCAGCAACTAACAAGGAAATCCAAGGAGTCGCTGTTCCAAGTTGTTCTGCAAACTCAAGGTTAAAGACAACCCCAGAAAAGGCTCCCATAACCATAATTCCTTCAAGACCGACGTTAACGACACCACCACGTTCAGAGAAGACTCCTCCGATACTCGTAAAAATAAGTGGTGCTGAGTAAATCAGCATAGAAGAGACCAAGAGGGTGAGTAATGTTGTAATAGACATCCTTACTTACCTCCTTTAACTTGTTTTTTAGGTTTGACAAAGCGTTCGATAATATAGTGAACGCTGACAAAGAAGATAATAGACGCTGTTACAATGCTGACAAGCTCAGATGGAACTTGCGCAGCGTTCATACCCGGTGCTCCTACTTGCAAAACTCCAAATAAGAAGGCCGCAAAGAGAATTCCAATTGGTGAATTTCCAGCAAGCAAACTAACTGCCATCCCGTTAAATCCGATAGCTAATGATGATCCCTGAACGTAAACGTTTTGGAAAGTTCCAAGACCTTCTACCGCTCCACCAAGACCAGCCAAAGCACCAGAGATAATCATTGATAGAATGATTGTACGTTTTGCTGAAATACCAGCGTACTCTGAAGCATGGGGATTGAGACCAACTGCGCGAATTTCAAAACCGAGAGTCGTTTTCTTGAGCAAGAACCAAATCACAGCTACAGCAATGATGGCAAAGAAGATTCCAATATTCATACGAGAATTTCCAGTCAACTCTGATAACCATGGTGTCTGGTAAGTAGCATTGGCACTAACACGAATCGTTGAGTCTGTACTTTGCATAATATCTTTCGGAAAGGCATGAATAAAGGCATTTCCCACATACAATACAATGTAGTTCATCATGATGGTCACGATAACCTCTGACGTACCGAGATAAGCTCTGAGGATACCTGGAATCGCACCAACAATTCCACCTGCGATCAAAGCAATGATCACTGTCAATGGAATCAAAACGAGACGAGGCATATCTGGATTTGACAAGGCAAACCAACCACTGAGAATCCAGCCTGCAAGTGCCTGACCAGGAAGTCCGACGTTAAAGAAACCTGCTCGACTGGCAACAGCGAAACCAAGACCTATCAAGACAAGAGGACCCATGGCACGGAAAATTTCTCCAATTCCACGGAGGCTACCAAAAGCTGTATAGAACAACTCCTCATAACCCCAGATAGCATCATATCCGAAGATCCACATGACAATGGCTCCGAGCAAGATTCCTAAGAATACGGAAATCAAGGGAACCGAAATTTGTTGTAATTTTTTAGACATCACTCTTCTCCTTTCCCAAGTTTCCACCTGCCATCAAGACACCAAGTTCTTGTTTGTTAGTTGTTTCTGGCGATACAATACCTTGAATCTTACCATCGTGAATAACAGCAATTCGGTCTGAGACATTTAAAATCTCATCCAATTCAAAGCTGACAACAAGGACAGCCTTCCCGTTATCACGTTCTTCAATCAAACGTTTGTGGATATATTCAATGGCACCGACATCCAAACCACGAGTTGGCTGGCTGACGATAAGGAGATCAGGATCTCGATCAATCTCACGAGCGATAATCGCTTTTTGTTGATTTCCTCCTGAAAGAGCTGCCGCTGGAACAAATTCGCTTGCCGCACGGACGTCAAATTCTTCCATCAATTTCTTGGCATGTGAAGTGATATTGGCATAGTTCAAGATGCCATTTTTGCTGAGTGGTTCTTTGTAGTAGGTTTGAAGAGCGATATTTTCTGAAATCATCATCTCCAAAATCAAGCCATCACGGTGACGATCTTCAGGAACGTGCCCCACGCTTAGTTCTGTAATTTGTCGAGGATGCATCCCCACGATTGATTTGCCTTTTAATTCAACGCTACCTGACTCAACCTTACGAAGACCAGTAATGGCTTGAATGAGTTCAGATTGACCATTGCCATCAATACCTGCAATACCGACAATTTCACCAGCACGAACATCCAAGGAGAGATTTTTTACTGCTGGTACACCGCGGTTTTCATTGACAACCAAGTCTTTGATAGACAAGACCACTTCTTTGGGTTGCGGTGCTTGTTTTTCCGTTTTAAAGGAGACTGAGCGTCCAACCATCATTTCTGCCAAGTCCGCATTTGTTGCGCCTGCAATTTCGACTGTCTGGATTGATTTCCCACGACGGATAACCGTCACTCGATTCGATACCGCACGAATCTCATCCAGTTTATGGGTAATCAAAATGATAGACTTCCCTTCTTTGACAAGGTTTTTCATGATTGCCATCAACTCATCAATCTCTGAAGGAGTCAATACGGCTGTAGGTTCGTCAAAGATAAGGATATCAGCACCACGATAGAGTGTTTTCAAGATTTCTACACGTTGTTGGGCACCAACGGAAATATCCGCCACCTTAGCAGCAGGATCTACTGCCAAACCATAACGTTCAGAAAGAGCCTTGATTTCTTTAGTAGCACCAGCTATATCTAGAACACCATTTTTAGTGACTTCACTTCCTAAAATGATATTCTCAGCTACTGTAAAAGCCTCAACCAACATGAAATGTTGGTGAACCATCCCAATTCCAAGACCAGCGGCTTTAGATGGTGAGTCTAGTTTTACAACCTGACCATTCACCACAATTTCACCACTCGTTGGTTCAAGAAGTCCTGCCAGCATATTCATCAGAGTGGATTTACCCGCTCCATTTTCTCCTAAAAGTGCATGGATTTCACCTTTTCGCAGTTGCAAGTTGATTTTGTCGTTTGCTACAAATTCACCAAACACCTTGGTAATATCCCGCATCTCAATGACATTTTCGTGTGCCATATGCTCTTCCTTTCAGAGGTTTATTTTATTTCAATAAAACCTGCTAATCACATTAACAAGCTCTATTGAGACAAAAGTTGCCTCAATTCTTAAAGAAGCGACCAATGGCCGCTTCCTAAGAAATGACTTTTATCCATTATTTTTCAGGAACTTTTACGCTTCCGTCAAGGATTTTAGCTTTTGCATCTTCAACAGCTTTTTTACCTTCTTCTGAAAGGTTTGTTACTGCTAGCTCAACCCCTTTATCTTTCAATGAGTAAACAATCACTTGTCCACCAGGGAATTCACCTTTTTCTGTTTTGTTGGCAATATCTTTTACAGTTGTACCAACTTGTTTCAATGTAGATACAAGAACAAAGTTAGATTCTTTACCATCTTTAGAAGTGTATTTACCTTCTGCTGCTTGGTCACGGTCTACACCGATAACCCAAACTTTTTCGTTTTCATTTTTGTTTTCGTTCAATGATTTTGCTTCAGCAAAGACACCAGCACCTGTACCACCAGCTGCTTGGTAGACAACGTCTGCACCGGCAGCATATTGAGCTGCTGCAATTGTTTTACCTTTGGCAGCATCACCAAATGAACCAGCATAGTCAACTTGAACTTTGATAGATGGGTCTACTGATTCAACACCAGCTTTGAATCCAGCTGCAAAACGTGAAATAACTTCAGATTCAATACCACCTACAAAACCAACTTGTTTTGTTTTCGTAGTTTTCGCTGCTGCAACACCAGCAAGGTAAGCTGCTTCGTTATCCGCAAATCTTACGCTCGCAACATTCTTTTGACCTTCAATCACATCATCAATCAAGACATAGTTTAGGTCAGAGTGGTCTTTTGCTGCTTCCTCAACTGCATTGTGAAGGGCAAAACCAACACCGAAGATCAGGTTGTAACTTCCAGCCGCTTGTTGCAAGTTGTTAGCATAGTCTGCTTCGCTTGTTGATTGGAAGTAAGTGTAACCTTTATCTTTAGAAAGATTGTGTTCTTTACCCCAGTCTTGCAAACCTTCCCAAGCTGATTGGTTAAATGATTTATCATCAACACCACCAGTATCTGTTACGATTGCTGCTTTGGTCTTCATTTCTGATGAAGATGAAGCTGCGTTACGAGAAGAGCGGTTACCACATGCAGCAAGTCCAACTGCTGCTACTGCAACTAGACCAAGGCCTAGCCATTGTTTCTTGTTCATTACTGAACCTCCTAAATAAGATGTGCAACGATGTTGCAAGTATGGATTGGTTGGCCACAAGGACCGCGTCACTCAGAGAGTGACTCAGACTAGTTTAAGTCTGTAAATGAGTATGGAAGTAACTCCCCGACCGTCATCTCGACCGTCGATTTATCTTTAGCGACTAATGTCACTTTTAGATCTTGTTCAAAAAATTCAATCATGACCTGGCGGCAAGCACCACATGGCGAGATGGGTTTTTCAGTTTGTCCGTAGACAATCAATTCTGAAAACTCCCTTTGCCCCTCAGAAACTGCCTTGAAGATAGCTGTACGTTCTCCACAATTAGTCAAGGGATAGCTAGCATTCTCGATGTTTACACCCGTATAAATACTACCATCCTTGGCTACTAAAACAGCTCCGATGGGAAAGTGAGAATAAGGTACATAGGCTTGTTTGCTGGTTTCAATTGCTAGTTCAATCAACTCAGTAGTCGCCATCTGCCAATTCTCCTTTTAAAATCGCAACGCCAGCAGATGTCCCGATACGGGTAGCGCCTGCTTCTACAAAAGCGACAGCATCCGCATATGAACGAGCTCCACCAGCTGCCTTAACTCCCATATCTGGCCCGACTGTTTTACGCATCAACTGAACATCCTCTATAGTGGCACCACCAGTTGAAAATCCAGTTGATGTTTTGACAAAGTCAGCGCCTGCTTTCTGGGATAATTGGCAAGCCACAACCTTTTCATCGTCTGTCAACAAGCAAGCTTCAATAATGACCTTAACCAACTTGTCACCACTTGCTTCTACGACAGCACGGATGTCCGATTCAACCAAATCCAGATTTCCTGATTTGAGGGCACCAACATTGATAACCATATCAATCTCATCCGCACCGTTTTGAACAGCTTCTTTTGTTTCAAAAGCTTTCACAGCTGAAGTTGTTGCTCCCAAAGGAAAACCTACTACTGTACAAACTTTTACATCTGAGCCTTCAAGCCCTGTTTTCGCATGTTTCACCCATGTGGGATTAACACAAACGCTGGCAAAGTCATACTCACGCGCTTCAGATAGCAAACGATCAATTTGTTCTTGACTTGCATCTTGCTTTAAAAGCGTATGATCAATATATTTATTTAACTTCATATTCGGATTCTCCCTGGTTTTATGAGATAATTTCTATAATTTCTCGTAAACTTTGCACTCCATCATTTATTTTAACATATTTTTGAAATTCTGTAACTAGTTCAGAAGAAATTTTTCCATTTGTATAAACTTTTGCAACAATTTCACCCTTTTGAACGGAGTCTCCAACTTTCTTTTCAAAAACAATCCCTGTTTCATAGTCCAAGTCATCAGACTTGACTGCACGACCAGCTCCTAGTCTCATGGCATAGAGCCCAAATTCCATAGCTGGAAGGGCTGAAATAACACCTGTATCTTGAGCTGGAATTTCCAGCACATGGGCAACTTTAACTGGGCGATAGAGATCTTCTAAATCACCGCCTTGTGCTGCTACCATTTCTTCAAACTTAGCCAGTGCTTGGCCATTTTCCAGGTGTTGACGGATTTCCTCGATCGTTTTTTCAACATCAGCCAAGCCAAGCATAATCTGAGCTAGCTCGCAGATAAAGTGACTAATATCTTCTCGGCCATTTCCTTGGAGAATCTCGATTGCCTCAAGGATTTCGAGACGATTGCCAATGGCTCTTCCCAAGGGTTGGCTCATATCGGTAATGACTGCTACCGTCTTTCGACCAACTGCCTTACCAAGATCCACCATGGTTTGAGCTAATTTGCGCGCCTCATCAACCGTCTTCATGAAGGCACCCTCACCGACCGTTACGTCTAGCAAAATGGCATCCGCTCCTGCAGCAATTTTCTTGCTCATCACCGAACTAGCAATCAAAGGAATCGTGTCGACAGTTGCTGTCACATCACGGAGGGCATAGAGAAGTTTGTCTGCTTTAACCAGCTGATCGGACTGCCCAATGACAGATACACCAATATCCTGTACCTGACGAATGAAATCCTCTTGACTTCGCTCGACTTGATAGCCCTTAATGGACTCCAATTTATCAATTGTCCCACCAGTATGGCCGAGACCTCGACCACTCATCTTAGCAACAGGCACGCCGAAACTCGCAACAAGAGGAGCCAAGATTAAGGTCACCTTATCACCTACACCACCAGTCGAATGCTTATCAACTTTAACCCCCTCAATAGCTGACAAATCAAACTCCTGACCTGTCTTGACCATATTCATCGTCAGATCAGAAATCTCACGTGTGGTCATTCCTTTAAAATAAACAGCCATAGCAAAAGCAGACATTTGATAGTCTGGAACAGTTCCAGCCACATAGCCTTCTACCAACCATTTGATTTCATTTGAAGTCAGTTCTTGACCATCTCGTTTCTTTTGGATTAAATCAACTGCTCTCATTCTTTCACACTTCTAAGGATATAATATCCCTTATCTTTCTTTACGATTTCACAATTTCCAAAAACTTCTTCCATCTTACTTTTAGCACTTGGAGCCCCTTGTTTTTTCTGAATGACGATGGTTAAATCTCCTCTGTCTTTCAAGAAATCTCTGCTCTTTTCTATAATCTCATGAACAACCTGTTTGCCCGCTCGAATCGGCGGATTAGAAATAACATGGTCAAACTTCCCTTCAACTTGTTCATAGATATTGGATTGGAAAATCGTTGCTTCTACTTTATTACGTTCAGCATTTTGTCGCGCTAGGTCCAAGGCACGATTATTGATATCGACCATGGTTGCCTGAACTCCATAAGCCTTGGCTAACGACAAACCCAATGGCCCATAACCACAACCTACATCAAGAACAGTTTCTCCTTTGTTAACCTCTAGACACTTGAGCAAGAGCTGACTCCCAAAGTCAACCATTTTCTTGCTAAAAACACCCGCATCCGTCAAAAAGGTCATGTTTTCTCCCAACAACTCCACTCTCAACTCATGAATGTCGTGTGCAGCATCAGGATTTTCTGCATAATACATTTTACTCATAAAACTATTTTACCATAATTTGGCTTGAATTGTAAATCGTTTACAAAGTGATGATCAAATGAAAAAGACTGAAGAATCCTAGTCAAAAAACCTTTTCTTCAATCTCTTTCAATTATTAGAAATACATTACAATCTATCGGGAACTACAAATTATCATAGTCAGGAAAAAACAGTTCGTCTGCAATCAGGCGCATTTTTATTACTATTTCTTAACCTTAAAATACTTTATTATCAACAAGATTCCCAATATGATGTTTAGATAAAAACCCAACTGATAAGTTTGTGTCAAGATTTCCAAACTTGTCCAAAGTCGTATCAAATCTTCTAGTGACATACGGAATAGATATCCTTCTGTAGCAATCCACAAAATCAAAAATAGATAACTTCCAGCAGCAAGCCATTTCGTCCACTGCTTTTTTACTAGCCAGGCAATCAAGAGTGAGCAGATAAAGACAGCTGTTACAAGGAGATGATCCATTAAGAAGGTAAAACCGTAATAGGTTTCTACAAAGCGTCTACCATTATCCGCATTCGCTCCCCTTATAAAAGGTAAGGCAAAACTTAAAATAAAACAGAGTTCCAATATATAACTTTTTAAGATTTTCATGACACACCTCCTATAAGTTGTGAACCAAAAAGCCCACTTTCAATAACTGATAAGTCTTCAGAAACCATTCTCTATCTCATCATTAAATTATTCAACCTCCATCTACCTCTATTATACGATATTGACTTACTACCATCAAGAAACCGCTTTATCTTTTTAGCTTTTTATGGTATGATAAACAAAATATCTAGGGGAAAACAAATGACCAACGAATTTTTACATTTTGAAAAAATCAGTCGCCAGACTTGGCAATCATTGCATCGCAAAACAACCCCTCCCTTGACAGAGGAAGAGTTAGAATCCATCAAGAGTTTCAATGACCAGATTAGTCTGCAAGATGTGACAGATATTTATTTACCTTTAGCTCATCTCATCCAAATTTACAAACGAACCAAAGAGGATTTAGCCTTTTCTAAGGGGATTTTTCTCCAAAGAGAGAGTAAATCTCAACCCTTCATTATTGGAGTTTCAGGAAGTGTAGCTGTAGGAAAATCAACAACTAGCCGACTTCTGCAAATCCTTCTCTCTCGTACAGTTATTGATGCTACTGTAGAATTGGTGACAACTGACGGCTTTCTCTATCCCAATAAAACCTTGATGGACCAAGATATATTAAATCGCAAAGGTTTTCCTGAAAGTTATGATATGGAAGCTTTACTGGATTTTCTTGATCGCCTAAAGAATGGACAAGATGTCGATATTCCTGTCTATTCTCATGAAGTGTATGACATCGTTCCTGGAGAGAAACAACGTGTCAAAGCTGCTGACTTTGTTATTGTCGAAGGCATCAATGTCTTTCAAAACCCTCAAAATGAGCGCCTTTACATCACTGATTTCTTTGATTTCTCCATCTATGTGGATGCTGCTGTCGAGGACATTGAAAGTTGGTATCTGGATCGTTTCTTGAAACTGCTCAGCTTTGCCCAAAATGACCCCAACAGCTACTACCACCGTTTTACGCAAATGCCGATTGGAGAAGTTGAAGCTTTTGCACACCAGGTTTGGACCAGCATTAATCTCACAAATCTACAAAACTATATCGAACCAACAAGGAATCGCGCCGAGGTCATTCTCCACAAGACTAAAAACCATGAAATCGATGAAATTTACCTAAAAAAATAATTTCCCCTTGTCAAAACCTAAGTTTTCATATATAATGGTATAGTTAGTAAATATGGAGGTAAGAACATTGGCAAACATTAAATCAGCTATCAAACGCGCTGAATTGAACGTTAAACACAACGAAAAAAACTCAGCTCAAAAATCAGCTATGCGTACTGCTATCAAAGCTTTCGAAGCAAACCCTTCTGAAGAACTTTTCCGTGCTGCTAGCTCAGCTATCGACAAAGCAGAAACTAAAGGTTTGATTCATAAAAACAAAGCAAGCCGTGATAAAGCTCGTCTTTCAGCTAAACTTGCTAAATAAGAAACAGTCCATAGAGGCTGTTTTTTTGTCCTCTAATCAGAAAAGGTAGAAAATGAAAATCGCAATTATCGGTTATTCTGGAGCTGGTAAGTCAACTCTAGCAGAAAAGTTATCTAACTACTACTCCATCCCCAAACTGCATATGGATACGCTCCAATTTCAACCTGGTTGGCAAGACAGTGACCGCGAATGGATGTTGACCGAGATGAAAAAGTTTCTCACAAAGCATGAAGCTTGGGTCATCGACGGCAACTACTCTTGGTGTTGCTATGAAGAAAGAATGCAGGAAGCTGACCAAATCATCTTTCTCAATTTTTCACCATGGACTTGTCTCTTTCGAGCCTTCAAACGGTATCTCACTTACCGAGGCAAGGTCAGAGAAAGTATGGCAGCAGGCTGTCCTGAACGCTTTGACTGGGATTTTATCAGATGGATTCTCTGGGATGGGCGGACAAAGAATGCTAAAGAACGCTATCAACGGTTTCAAGAAACCTATCCAGATAAAGTAATTGTCCTCCGGTCTCAAAAGGAGATGGACCACTTCTTAGAAAATCTCGTACATAACAAGAAAAACCAACGTGCCTAACGTTGGTTTTTTGCTATTAGCCAATCACACTTCCGTTTGGTACAGCTGGATCAACTGTGAGAAGGGTTAATTGTCCATCATGTTCAGCTGAAAGGATCATTCCTTGGCTGACATATTTCTTCATCATCTTACGTGGTTTGAGGTTGGCAACGATTTGGACTTTCTTGCCGACCAATTCTTGTTCGTTTGGATAGTATTTTGCAATTCCTGAGAGGATTTGACGGTCTTCGCCATCACCAGCATCTAGGCGGAATTGGAGCAACTTATCAGAACCTTCGACTTTAGAAACTTCTTTGACTTCTGCGACACGGATCTCAACCTTGTCAAAGTCTTCAAACTTGATTTCATCCTTGTTGAGTTTGAGTTCAACTTCATCTGGATTCCATTCTTTTTCGACAGCTGGTTTGTTGCCTTCCATTTGTTCCTTGATATAGGCACTCTCTTCTTCCATATCCAGACGTGGGAAGATTGGTGTTTCTTTGGCAACGACTGTTACACCTGCAGGGAAATCTGCCAAGCTCAAATTTTCTAGGCTAGAAACTTCTGCTAGACCAAGTTGTGCCAATACAGCGCGACTAGTTTCCATCATAAATGGCTCAATCATGTGAGCTACAACACGAAGGCTAGCTGCTAAGTGACTCATCACACTTGCCAATTGGTCACGGTGCTCTTCATCCTTAGCCAAGACCCATGGGGCTGTCTCATCGATGTATTTGTTGGTACGTGAGATAAGCGTCCAGACTGCTTCTAAAGCACGTGGGTAGTCAACTGCATCCATGTGTGTATGGTAGTCAGAGATAGATTGCTCTGCAACCTCAGCAAGAGCATTATCAAACTCTGTTACACCCTCTACATAGGCAGGGATTTGCCCATCAAAATACTTGTTAATCATGGAAACCGTACGGTTAAGGAGGTTTCCAAGATCATTTGCTAATTCATAGTTGATACGGCCTACATAGTCTTCTGGAGTGAAGGTTCCGTCTGAACCGACTGGAAGGCTACGCATGAGGTAGTAACGAAGTGGATCCAGTCCATAACGTTCTACTAGCATTTCAGGGTAAACGACATTCCCCTTAGACTTAGACATCTTGCCGTCTTTCATAACGAACCAACCATGGGCAATCAAGCGGTCTGGCAATTTCATATCCAACATCATGAGAAGAATTGGCCAGTAGATTGAGTGGAATCGAAGAATGTCTTTTCCGACCATGTGGAAGACCGTTCCATTCCAGAATTTATCATAGTTAGCATGATCGTCTTGACCGTAACCAAGAGCAGTCGCATAGTTGAGAAGGGCATCAATCCAAACGTAGACAACGTGTTTTGGATTGGATGGGACTGGCACACCCCATGTAAAGGTTGTACGAGAAACCGCTAAGTCTTCCAAACCTGGCTCGATGAAGTTACGCAACATTTCATTAAGACGACCATCTGGAGTGATGAAGTCAGGGTGCGATTTGAAAAATTCAACCAAACGGTCTTGGTATTTGCTGAGGCGAAGGAAGTAAGACTCTTCAGAAACCCACTCCACTTCATGTCCTGATGGAGCAATACCGCCAGTTACATTACCAGCTTCATCACGGAAAACTTCCGCAAGCTGGCTTTCTGTAAAGAATTCCTCATCTGAGACTGAATACCAGCCAGAGTATTCACCCAAGTAGATATCATCTTGGGCTAAGAGTCTTTCAAAGACATCGGCTACAACTTTTTCATGGTAGTCATCAGTTGTACGGATAAATTTATCGTATGAGATATCGAGTAATTTCCAGAGTTCTTTGACACCAACTGCCATGCCGTCAACATAGGCTTGAGGTGTGATGCCAGCTTCTTCCGCTTTCTGTTGAATCTTTTGACCATGCTCATCCAGACCTGTCAAATAAAAGACATCGTAGCCCATGAGGCGTTTGTAACGAGCTAGGACATCACAAGCGATGGTTGTGTAGGCAGAACCGATATGAAGTTTACCAGATGGATAGTAAATCGGTGTTGTAATATAAAAATTCTTTTCAGACATAATTTTTCCTTTCCAGGCAAATGAAACCTGATTTTCTAACACTTCATTATATCATATTTTTAGTGATTTTCGATAGGAAAATCCATACAAAAAAAAAGATAGACAAATGTCTATCTTTTTTTCTTGTTTATCTTATTCATAGCGAAGGGCTTCTATTGGATCAAGCTTAGAGGCTTTATTGGCCGGCAAGACTCCGAAAATCATACCAACGCTAGCTGACACAGCTAAGCTAAAGAGAGCAATTGGGAGGGAAACCCCAACTTCGATACCTGCAATCATATTTTGCAATAGGATACCCGCTAACATTGTTAAGCCTGCTGCACTTACTAGACCAATGACACCACCTAGCAAGGTCAAAATCATAGATTCAATCAAAAACTGTACTAAGATATTAGCCCGTGTAGCTCCAAGAGCCTTACGCAGGCCAATCTCACGCGTACGTTCTGTCACAGAAACCAACATGATATTCATAACACCTGTACCACCAACAAAGAGTGAAATCCCTGCAATGGCACTGATAACAGTGGTCATAAATCCAAATAGTTGTTGTACCTCTTGGAAGGCGGCAGTTGCATCCGCAACTTGGTACTCCCCTTGTTGAAGACCTGCAATCTCAGTCAATTTTCGAGCCAACTCTGGTCCCAAGGTCTGCGTTAGACTAGTATCATTGACACGAAAGACGATGTTCGAGATTTCATCAGTATTAAAATTGGCTGCGAGAGAAATATTGGTCGTAATTGGAAGACCACCAATCCCAAAGGCTTTAGCAGTTTTAGCTTCATTACTAGTATAAACACCAATCACACGGTAACTAAATTCATTAACAGAGATGATTTGATTAACCGCAGCTTCTGGACTATCAAACAAACTCTTGGCTAGTTCTTCGTCCAGCAAAATCACACTGGCAAATTCCTTGTAGTCTTGCGGTCTTAGACTTCTACCCGCAACGATTTCATTTTCAACTGCGTTCATGTAGGTGCTATTTCCGCCTGTCAGAGTCGCTCGTTCAACTTTCTTATCCTTATAAGATAGGGTGACGTTGGTCGAGTTGGTGACATAGTAGCTGTCTACTCCTTTAAGTTTAGCAGCCTCCTTGACCCAGGATTCTAGTGGTTTTGGTGGTTCAACATGAACATCCTCTTCTTTCCCGCTGACTGTCAAAGCGGATTGTTTCTGCGTAAAGGAACCATCCTTGCTTTTGATAGGAGAGAAAAAGACATGGATATCCTTCTGTGATTTGGTCATGTTTTTATTGACCTGACGAGACATGGAGTCTCCCAGTGCCATGATGACGACGACAGATGAAACTCCGATGATAATCCCAATCATGGTGAGGAAGGAACGCATCTTGTGGGCCATGATGGATGAAAAGGCAAATTTCAGATTCTGCATCTAGTTTTCCTCCTTTTCTACCAGAGCACTGTCTGATGAGATGACCCCATCACGAATGACAATTTGGCGTTTGGCATAGGCAGCAATCTCAGGCTCGTGCGTGACCATGATAATGGTTTTCCCTTCCTTGTTTAACTCAACCAACAGTTGCATAATTTGATTTCCTGTCTTGGTATCCAAGGCTCCTGTGGGTTCGTCTGCTAGGATGATAGAGGGATTATTTACCAAGGCACGCGCAATTGCTACACGTTGCTTTTGACCACCTGATAACTCAGAAGGCAAATGATGACTGCGCTCCGTCAACTCAACCTTTTCCAGAAATTCCTCAGCCAATTTCCGACGTTTAGAAGCCGAAACACCCGCGTAAATCAAGGGCAATTCGACGTTTTGAAGTGCATTGAGCTTGGACAAGAGAAAGAACTGCTGAAAGACAAAACCGATTTGCTGGTTGCGGACCTTGGCCAGTTGTTTCTCTCCAAGACCTGCCACTACTTGACCTTCAAGATAGTACTCTCCACTAGTTGGTGTATCCAACATTCCGATGGTATTCATCAAGGTAGACTTACCAGAACCAGAAGGTCCCATAATAGCAACAAAGTCACCTTCATGAACTTCTAGATTGATATTTTTAAGGACCTGCAGTTCTTGGTCACCATTTCGATAACTCCTGCAGATATTTTTGAGACTAATTAGTTTTTTCATCAGCCTTCACCTCTTTTCCTTCTTCCAAGGAAGATGTTGGATTACTGATGACCTTGGCTCCGTCTGTCACACCTGAAGTAATTTCTTGGTTGTCTGCGTCCGCATTCCCCAAAGTAACTTCTACCTTCTTCGCTTTTTTCTGGTCGTCAACGACCCAGACATAGTTTTTGTCATTTTCGGTAACAACACTGGTTAAAGGAACAAGGATGGCTTTACTTTTGTTTTTGACTTCAACACTGACTGAGAAACCTTGTTTCAACTCACCGATATCGCTGGTCACATCAACAGTATAAGGGTACTTAGATCCAGTATTTCCTCCAAGAGCTGCATTCGCTGCTTCTCCATTGTTCTTAGGATAATCAGAAATATAGCTGATTTTTCCTGTCCAGCTCTTATCTTGGTAAACCTTCGAAGTAAAGGTAACTTCTTGCCCAACAGAAAGGTTAGCAAGGTTGTATTCAGACAACTCCCCTTTGACTTGCAAGTTTTCATTACTTACGACATGTACTACCACTTGGCTATTACCTGTTGGCGATTTGGAAACATTACGATTAACTTCAACTACAGTCCCTTCTAGTGTACTGAGGACAGTTGCAGCATCTAGCTGAGCTTGAGCCTTGTTGAGTTGAGCAACAGCATCTGCACGGTTATCCTTGGCATCACTGATTTGAGAATCAATAGAAGATACTGAAGAAGTCGCTGCTTGCGCTTGTTCTGGGAGTCCAGCTTCTATTGGAACCTGTGGAGAAGCTGGTGTAGCTGATGCATTCTCACGAGCTTTGTTTAACTCCTCGATATGACGGTCTGCCTTTGCAACTGCACGATCAGCTGCATCATAGGCAGCTTGAGCATCTGCACTGCTGTATTTGACCAAAGCTTGCCCTTCTTCGACCTTGTCCCCGACTGAAACGAGAATTTCATCTAAATCTCCCTTACTAGCATCAAAATAAACGTATTGTTCATTTTTTGCTGTAACCGTACCTGATAAGAGAACCGATGAAGCAACAGAACCTTCCTTAGCAGTAACGATATGAGAGGTTTCCTCCTTGACTGCTGACTGGGAAGGTTGTCTAAAAATCAAAATCCCCGCAGCACCGATAACAATAGCACTGGCAACACCAATCGCTGTGTATAATTGCCATTTTTTTGCCTTCTTATTTCTTTTCATTTTTAAGCTCCTTTATTCTTTTGCCTTACAAAAACCATTATATCAGAAATACCAAGCCCAAACAATGACAGTTCAGATGGAAACAATGACAATTCAGGATCATTATTTCGTTCGGTATTCGTTTATTGGATTATTGTGCTAGATATATAGTACAATATCTTTTTGAATTTGGCAAGCGTTTTTATAATTTTTTTATCGTAGCAGATTTTTGCATTCAAAAAATAAAAACGATAGAATATGACTATCAAAGCTATAAGGAGTTTTCTATGAGAGAATATGATATCATCGCCATCGGTGGAGGAAGTGGCGGCATTGCCACTATGAACCGAGCTGGTGAACACGGTGCTAAAGCTGCTGTTATCGAAGAGAAAAAATTAGGTGGAACCTGCGTCAATGTCGGCTGTGTTCCTAAAAAAATCATGTGGTATGGAGCGCAAATCGCTGAAAGCCTCCACCACTACGGCCCTGACTATGGTTTTACAAGTTCAGATGTTCAATTTGATTTCGCAAAACTTCGTCAAAATCGTGAAGCCTACATCGACCGTGCTCGCTCATCTTATGATGGAAGTTTCAAGCGCAACGGTGTTGATTTGATTGAAGGTCGTGCTCATTTCATTGATGCTCATACGGTCAGCGTTAATGGTGAATTGATTCGTGCCAAACATATCGTGATTGCGACTGGCGCTCGTCCAAGCATTCCAACTATCCCTGGAGCTGAACTTGGTGGTAGCTCAGACGATGTCTTTGCTTGGGAGCAACTTCCTGAATCTGTTGCGATTCTTGGAGCTGGCTATATCGCCGTTGAATTAGCAGGTGTTCTCCACGCTCTAGGAGTAAAAACTGATTTGTTTGTCCGTCGTGATCGTCCCTTGCGTGGTTTTGACAGCTACATCGTTGAAGGACTTGTCAATGAAATGGAAAAAACAGGTCTACCTTTGCACACACATAAGGTACCAGCCAAACTAGAAGAATCAGAGCAAGGTATTACCATTCATTTCGAAGATGGTTCTAGTCACACTGCCAGCCAAGTTATCTGGGCTACCGGTCGCCGTCCAAATGTAGACGGTCTGGAGTTAGAAAAGGCTGGCGTCACACTCAACCAACGTGGATTTATCCAAGTAGATGAATACCAAAATACAGTTGTAGATGGCATCTATGCTCTTGGAGATGTTACTGGTGAGAAGGAACTGACCCCGGTAGCCATCAAGGCAGGACGTACCTTATCTGAACGCCTCTTCAACGGGAAAACAAATGCCAAGATGGACTACACGACTATCCCTACTGTTGTCTTCTCCCACCCAGCAATCGGAACAGTCGGTTTGACCGAGGATCAAGCTATCAAAGAATACGGCCAAGATAACATCAAAGTCTACAAGTCAAGCTTTGCATCTATGTACTCAGCCGTTACAAGCCATCGTCAAGAATCTCGTTTCAAACTCATCACCGCCGGTGATGACGAAAAAGTTATTGGCCTACACGGACTTGGTTATGGAGTGGATGAGATGATTCAAGGATTCGCTGTTGCCATCAAGATGGGGGCTACCAAGGCGGACTTTGATGCTACAGTAGCTATCCACCCAACCGCCTCAGAAGAATTTGTAACCATGCGCTAATTATTGTAAGAGACCTCTTGAGGTCTCTTTTTACTTGTAAAATCGGCCGTTACAAAATTGTTACCTTGATTTCAAAAATAGGTTGACTTTTCTTTCTGAATTAGTATAATAGTTACTATAATTTTGAAAAGAGGTTAACAGTTTTGAAAAAAGCTCATATATATGCTATCCCTGCTATCGGTGCAGCTCTCATCGCCGTATTGGCACAAATCAGTCTCCCTATCGGTCCTGTACCTTTCACTTTGCAAAACTTTGCGATTGGTCTGATTGCTACTGTTTTTAGACCCAGAGAAGCTGTTCTATCTGTAGCTCTCTATCTCTTGCTGGGTGCCATTGGTTTACCTGTTTTTGCAGGGGGAGGAGCTGGATTTCACGTTTTAGTCGGTCCAAGTGCAGGCTATCTTTGGTTCGACCTTGTCTATGCTGGACTTACATCTTATCTCATCCATCAAAAAAGTGGCTACATTCGCATTTTCCTAGCCAACCTCTTGGGTGACTCCCTCGTCTTTGTCGGAGGTATTCTCAGCCTCCACTTCCTTGCTGGTATGCCACTTGACAAGGCACTCGCTGTTGGCGTCCTTCCCTTTATCCTCCCTGATCTTGGTAAGATTATTGCCATTAGTTTCATTAGTCGTCCCCTACTCGAACGATTGAAAAGTCTTCCATATTTTTCAAGATAAAAGAATAGTCCAGAACAATTGTTCTGGACTATTTCCTTTCTAAGAATCAACTGTACACTATTTAGATACTCGACTATTCTTATACCAGTATGAATATTAATCGTTTTATTCTTCAAATTATAGCTATTCACAATATGCAAAGTAGAAAAGTATTCTAATTGATTCAAACCGAATAAGCTTCTATTGATTTTGGATGCTTAGCAATTGTATACTTTTCAGAAAACGCATTTTCAATGATTGAGCTATATTTTATAAATCATTTATGATACAATAGAGCTACCTAAAAGATTCAGAAAATTTAATGTTCATTGATTGTTTATATTAACTTGAACATTCTGATTTTTCTTCATTCAAAAATAACTGTAAATAATTATAAGTAGAAAGGTAATTCTATGGCAAAGAATACTCGTGAGCTAATCATTGGGGCTCTCATCACACTAGCTAAGAAAAATCCTCAGCGTAGTTCCTTTACAATGACTGAAATTGCTGCTGAAGCTGGTATTTCACGACAAGCGATTTATCAAAAGCATTTTAACAACTTTGAAGATATTATCGAATACATTCACGAAGAGACCAATCAGCACATTTTTAACGTCTTTAATAAGTACTGCCCTAGCAATGATGGAGATTCTATCAGCTTTTTAGCAGACCATATACTTCCGCTCATATACGAAAAAAGGGAAATTGTTAACACCTTGTACACCACACAAGTCGACCCATGTTGGAAGGAATTTCTGCGTGGAACATACTCAGAGTGGGTACTAAAGAATGTCAATTACCAACTGAAATATAATTTTAATAAAGAGGACATCGCTTATATCATTACGACCATGGCAATCTCTTTCATTGAAGTCTGGATTCGTAAGGATGATCCAACACCACCTGAAGAGTATAGAGAGACTTTTATTCAATTGTCTAAAACTTCTCTGTGTGACTATATTGTGTCCTAAAAAAAGAATCTTGAGTTGCACTCAAGATTCTTTTTATTGTTGCCCTTTAAAGGCATCGACCATTACCTGAAATTCTTCATTGGAAAGCGTGATTCCTTTGCCCATTTTGGTATGGTCTGGGCTCCAAGCGCGAATGTCAAACTTTGCAGGGGCACCATTAAAGCTAACGCGATTTAGTTCTTTTGTCCATCCTTTGTCATTTTCAGACAAGGTGAGCAAGTGTTCTTCGATTTCAAATGTAAATTCTGCCATTTTAACTCCTTTATGTGATATGCTTTCTATAGTCTATTCGTAAAAATCTTGTGGTTTTTAGGAAAATTTTATATAATGTGGATATATAAGAAGGGAGGATTCTATGAGACAGACATTCAAACTAGTTCTAGATAAACTACATGGTTTTCTCAATGGGAATGATGATCATCCTCAAATCGAGGATAACTCCCTCACTGCTATGATTGAACAAGCCATCCAAAGAAAGACGGCTGTTCATGTCATACTTGCTGAGACAAGTTTTACGGGTGATATTGTTAAACACGATGCTAATCGCCAACAAATTATCGTCAAAAATTTTTCAAAAAACGTGACCCGAATCATTCGTATCAGTGATATTAAACGACTTCGTTTTGTTCCCTCAACCGTACAAAAAGCTCAGAAAAATCTATTTAAGAAAGAGTGAGATGTTCTTTGCATCCCACTCTTTTTCTTAACGAATTTGTTCAAAATGAAGATGAACAGCGATATGGTCGCCATAACCACTTCTCTCCAAATCGCGTTGCAAGCGATAAGAGATATAATGTTCTGCGATTGTAATGTAGCCAGCTCCAAGCAAGCGGTGCTCAACCATTGACTGGATCATGCTGATAGTGGCACGTTCTACTTTTGCTTCTTCCAAGTCCAAAACGACTTTTTTAGTAACTTGAGCTAAGTTTTGACGTAAGTCATCGGTCAAAACATAAACTGTTTGAGCTGCTTTTAGGACAGCTTGGTAAATTTTATCTGGATCAAATTCAGCAATTTCTCCATTACGTTTGATTACTTGCATAAGGTTCTCCTTTATTCTTTGTTTTCTTTGATTTCAGCCAGCATCTTTTCTTCCTCTGCTGTTAGTTGATAGTTTTCTAGCAGGTCAGGTCTGCGCTCGTAGGTTTTCTTTAGACTCTCATACAGTCGCCACTGGCGAATCTTTTCATGGTGCCCACTCATGAGCACATCTGGCACGACCATGCCTCGATAGTCATAAGGGCGAGTATACTGAGGATATTCGAGAAGTCCCGAAGAGAAGCTATCATCCTGGTGACTAGACTCCTTACCAATCACTTCTGGAATCAAGCGCACGGTCGCATCAATCATAGTCATGGCTGCCAATTCACCACCAGTCAAAACATAGTCTCCTAGGGAAATTTCATCGGTTACCAAGGTCTTGATGCGCTCGTCATACCCTTCATAGTGACCGCAGATAAAGATTAGTTCTTCCTCTTGAGCCAAATCCTCAGCATAAGTCTGATCAAACTGCTTTCCAGCTGGATCGAGGAGAATGACGCGCGGATTTTTCTTTTCAATAGCATCAAAGGCATCGAAAATGGGTTGAGCCCTTAGCAACATCCCCTGACCGCCTCCGTAAGGTTCATCGTCAACATGACGGGCCTTTTCAGCATATTCTCTGAAATTATGATACTGGATATCCAAGAGCCCTTTTTCTCGAGCCTTCCCAACAATCGAGTGTTCCAGCGGAGAAAACATCTCAGGAAAGAGGGTTAAAATATCAATCTTCATCATCTAGTCCTTCTAAGATTTCCACTTCGACCCGCTTGTTTGGAATATCAACATTGAGAACTACTGGTGGAATGTAAGGTAAAAGCAAATCTCGCTTACCTTTTCGCTTGACTACCCAGACATCATTGGCTCCCGGTTGTAGGATTTCCTTGATAGTTCCTATCAAGTTATCACCCTCGTAAACATCCAAACCGATAATCTCGTGATAATAGAATTCTCCATCATCTAGATCGTTCAAATCTTCCTCGGCGACCTTGAGACTATAACCCTTGTACTTTTCAATCGCATTGATATGGTACATGTCTTTGAATTTGATAATGTCAAAGTTCTTATGCTTACGGTGACTTGCGATGGTCACTGTTTGGACAAACTGGTCTTTATCATCAAATAAAGCCAGCTCTGCCCCTTTTTTAAACCGTTCCTCAGCAAAATCCGTCACAGACAAGACTCGCATCTCACCTTGTAGACCCTGCGTATTAACGATTTTCCCAACATTAAAGTAGTTCATCTTGTCTCCTGTACTCTCCTTCTTTCCATCTTATTCTGACAATTCTCGAATAATATTCGCAATTTTTTCTGATTCAGACCATTGTAAATAATGGTGATTCCCTCCTAAAATGAGTTTAGTATTGGAAGTCCAATATTCTGAGTCTCTGTATTCTTTTTCTCTATAAGCCTGACAAAAAATAAATACAGGGACATGAGCTTCTATAGATACATTCTTAAAATCTTCCTCAGTAATCTCACAATATATATGAAATTCTGGAACTTGTCTTTCCAACTCTGAATCTTTTTCTTGCACTAAATCCCAGATTTCTTCATTAGTTTCAGAGCTAAATGCTGCTTGAGTTATGTTCTTAAAATAGACTTCGGGGCCACACTCTTCAATCAGTCTCATTTGCTCTTCCATTTCTGGATAAGGATTTTCTGAAAAATCAGAAAACATTACTTTTTTAGTTGTTGGTTCAATTGCTACTAAAGCCTGACACTTAATTGATTTGTTCATCAATTTGCAAGCTAAAATTCCACTCAAACTATGTGCACAAAGTATATATTCATAAATCGCCAATTCTTCAAGTACTTCATAAACCGCGTCTACAAGATTGTCCAGATTTTTTCCAGATTGGTCATGAATCGGACTCCTACCTGTGTTTGGAAAATCAATTGTCAAATAACCAATTGTGGGAGGAAGTTTTTCAAGTATAAGTGAAAAATTTTCATAACTTGGTAGCAAACCTGCGCCATTTAAACAAACAAGCACTTTCTTTTGCTTTTTATAAGTAACAGAGAGGCTGCCAATTTTTGTAGTTACTTCAAATCGTTTCATAAAGAAATCCACTCATTCTATAACAATGATTTATTAAAAACCCTTATCCTTTATTTTATCACGTTCTAGGGATTTTCACAAGTTGAAGAAAAAAGACACTATAGATATTTTCCCTCCAAAAATTCTTCCAAATCTCGTTCATGTTGGTACTTAATGGCAGCCTTCTTATCTTTGTCAAAGATGGTTTTGGTTAGATCAATGTCGTTTATGGTCGCGATTGCGACGGTGTAGTGAATGATATCAGCTAGTTCTTTGGCTAGTTCCTCATTTGAGTCCTGGACAGACTCTTTTCGACCAGAGCGCCCGTTCAAGACCTCGGCTACTTCTCCGACTTCCTCCACTAGCTTGATAAAGAGACCTTCCTCAGTCCGAGATTGCTGGTAATGTTCGAGTAAGTAAGCTTGTAATTGTCTAAACGTTAAATCCTTCATCTTCTCCTCCTCACAAAAAAGCGAGACTTCTGTCCCGCTTTTCTTATTTTTCGTCGATAACGATTCTTACTTTCTTGTCTTCAGTTGGGACAGAGTAGACAATCGTTCTTATCGCTGAGATAGTGCGACCTTTACGACCGATAACACGACCGACATCGCTTTGGTCAAGATCCAAGTGATACTCCAAAAACTCTGGTGTGTCTTCGATCTTGATAGTTAAGGCATCAGGTTGTGAAATCAAAGGTTTCACAATCGCAATAATGAGATTTTCAATCGTATCCATCTGTCAACCTACTTTAAACTTATTTTGAGAATTTAGAATCGTGGAATTTTTTCAATACGCCTTCTTTTGAAAGGATGTTGCGAACTGTATCTGAAGGTTGAGCTCCATCAGCCAACCATGCAAGAACGCGGTCTTCTTTCAAAGTTACTTGGTTTTCAGCAACAAGTGGGTTGTAAGTACCAACTGTTTCGATGAAACGTCCGTCACGTGGTGAACGTGAGTCTGCTACGTTGATACGGTAGAAAGGTTTTTTCTTAGAACCCATACGAGTCAAACGGATTTTAACTGCCATTTTTTAATGTCTCTTTTCTTATTTTTTTATTTCGGTGAAATAGCTGAGCTATTTAGCACATGTTCTATTATAGCAGATTTCTGACAGGTGTCAAGAAAAAAACTTGACAGAGTTTTAATTTTTTTAACTCCTAGAAATTTTTAGTAAAATCATTAACATTTGAAATCACCTCCCTTTTAGGGTACAATGGTAGAAATGAATTTTTGAGAGGAAAACAATGAAAAAACTAGCAACCCTTCTTTTACTATCAACTGTAGCCCTTGTTGGATGTACTAGTATCCAACGTAGTCTCCGTGGTGATGAATATGTCGACTCCAGCATCTCAGCTGAAGAAAGCTCAAAAGCAGCTGCTCAGGCTGCCAAAGATTTGAATGACGCATTGACCAATGAAAATGCCAACTTCCCTCAACTTTCTAAGGAAGTTGCTGAAGATGAAGCTGAGGTCATTTTACACACAAATCAAGGCGATATCCGCATCAAACTCTTTCCAAAACTAGCACCTCTTGCGGTTGAAAACTTCCTTACTCACGCTAAGGAAGGCTACTATAACGGCATCACCTTCCACCGTGTCATCGATGGCTTTATGGTCCAAACTGGAGATCCTAAGGGAGATGGTACAGGGGGCCAATCTATCTGGCATGATAAGGATAAAACAAAGGACAAGGGAACTGGTTTCAAAAATGAAATCTCTCCTTACCTATACAATATCCGAGGAGCCCTTGCTATGGCTAACACTGGTCAACCAAACACCAACGGTAGCCAGTTCTTCGTCAATCAAAACTCAACAGATATTTCAGCTAAACTCCCTACTAGCAAGTATCCAAAGAAAATCATCGAAGCCTATAAAGAAGGTGGAAATCCAAGTCTAGACGGCAAACACCCTGTCTTTGGTCAAGTCATCGATGGCATGGATATTGTTGACAAAATTGCCAAGGCTGAAAAAGATGAGAAAGACAAACCAACGTCTGCTATCACCATTGATAGTATCGAAGTGGTAAAAGACTACGATTTCAGCAAAAAATAAGCCATCAACAGATAAGGAGACGATGACATGATTTTATTTTGGGGTTCTAAAGGTTATCAGAAAGATTTGGGACATACGCAAACAGCGATCGAATGTGGTCACTGTAACAATGTCGACACATGGGAGATCGTAGAAACTGGACGCAAATTTACCCTCTACTGGATTCCACTTTTTCCTTATGGTAAAAGTTACTTCGTTTCTTGTCCGATTTGCCACTACGGTAAAGAAATTGAGAAATCTGAAGTTGAAAACTATTTAAATTACTAGTCAAAAAAGCCAAGTCATTTCGACTTGGCTTTTTTAGCACCTTTAAGTTAGCTTGTTAAAGTCCCAGATTTGGTCCATCCAGCCTTCATAAAAGTCTGGTTCGTGGCAAACCATTAGAATACTTCCTTTGTATTCTTTAAGCGCCCGTTTGAGTTCATCCTTGGCATCTACATCCAAGTGGTTGGTCGGCTCGTCCAGCACTAAGACGTTATTTTCACGGTTCATCAAGAGACAGAAACGCACCTTGGCCTGTTCCCCACCTGACAAGACTTGAATTTGACTTTCGATGTGCTTGGTTGTCAAACCACAACGAGCAAGGGCCGCACGAACTTCTGCCTGATTGAGTGCAGGAAAGGCATTCCAGACAGCTTCAAGAGGGGTTTGACGATTGCCACCTTCTACTTCTTGCTCAAAGTAACCAAGTTCTAGGTAATCACCGCGTTCAACTTCCCCAGCGATTGGCGGAATAATGCCCAAGAGAGACTTCAAGAGGGTTGTTTTCCCGATACCATTTGCCCCGATAATAGCAACCTTTTGATTGCGTTCAAAGGTGAGGTTTAAAGGCTTAGTCAGAGGACGGTCATAACCAATCTGCAAGTCCTTGGCTTGGAAGATAAAACGCCCTGGCGTACGAGCTGTTTTGAAATCAAAGGATGGTTTTGGCTTCTCACTTTGCAGTTCGATAATATCCATCTTGTCGAGTTTCTTTTGACGGGACATGGCCATATTACGCGTTGCAACACGCGCTTTGTTTCGAGCCACGAAATCCTTGAGGTCTGCAATCTCTTTCTGTTGGCGTTCGTAGGCTGCCTCCAGCTGAGATTTCTTCATGGCATAGACTTCTTGGAACTGGTAGTAGTCACCAGAGTAACGCGTCAACTGTTGATTTTCCACATGGTAAACGATATTGATTACGTCGTTGAGGAAAGGAATATCATGCGAAATAAGGACAAAGGCATTCTCATAGTTTTGGAGATAACGCTTGAGCCAGTCAATGTGTTCAGCATCCAAGTAGTTGGTTGGCTCGTCAAGCAGCAAAATATCTGGCTTTTCGAGGAGGAGTTTAGCCAAAAGGACCTTGGTTCTTTGTCCACCTGATAAGGCTGTTACATCTGTATCCATGCCATAGTCCATGACACCGAGAGCACGCGCTACCTCATCAATCTTAGCATCCAAAGTATAGAAATCTCGACTCTCCAAACGGTCTTGGAGCTCTCCTACTTCTTCCATCAGCGCATCGATATCCGCTCCGTCTTCAGCCATTTCCATATAGAGGTCATTGATACGAGCTTCTGCTTTAAATAGCTCATCAAAGGCTGTACGCAAGACATCACGCACGGTTTGACCTTCCTTTAGTACAGCGTGCTGATCCAGATAGCCAGCAGTCACATATTTGGACCACTCCACCTTCCCTTCATCTGGTAACATCTTACCAGTCACGATGCTCATAAAGGTTGATTTCCCTTCACCATTGGCGCCGACTAGACCGATATGTTCTCCCTTGAGGAGACGGAAGGACACATCTTCAAAAATTGCACGGTCACCAAAACCGTGACTTAAATTTTTAACTTCTAAAATACTCATTCTAATTCCTTATCTTGTTTTTATGCAGTCCTTTATAGAGGACCCAAGCCAGATAGCCTCCCAGGGTATTGGTCCACAAATCATCAATCTCAAAGACGCGATTAAAATCAAAGAAAAAGTCTAAGACCAGTTGCGTGCACTCGATTCCTAAACTCAGTAGAAAGCTGAGAAGGATGATTTTTTTGGTTTGTCGCAAGTTTGGGCAGAGATAGATCAGTTGAAAGACTAGTGGGAAAAGCAAGAAGACATTTAAAATGTTCTGCAAAAAGATCCAAAGGACTTGTCCCAAACTAGTCACTTCACCCAGTTTCCAAAAGGAGTTTAAGGGAGTTAAAAGAAAAACCAGGCGTCCAAAAGTTTGAATACCTGGAGTTTCCACTCCTGTAGGAAGTTGAGGTTGGGGAGTGAAGCAAAAACAGACAATGCAAAGACTGTAAATAGCCACTCCCAATCTTAAGATTAATTCTCTTTTTTTAGTCATTTTATGGATTTACCGCTGCGACTGCCTTCTGGCGGTCACGTTTCATTGTATTGGAGCGTAATTGTCCACAAGCTGCATCAATATCTGTACCATGCTCTTGACGGACAACACAGTTGACCCCTTTTTTCTTGAGGGTATCGTAGAAGGCCATCACGCGCTCTTTAGGACTACGGCTATATTGGTCATGTTCACTAACTGGGTTATAGGGAATCAAGTTGACATATGACAATTTCTTGATGTTTTTGAGCAATTCAGCCAATTCCAAGGCTTGTTCAACGCCATCGTTGACTTCATTGAGCATGATATATTCAAAGGTCACACGGCGATTGGTTGTTTCGATATAATACTCAATAGCTGCAAAGAGCTTTTCAATCGGAAAGGCACGGTTAATCTTCATGATGCTTGAGCGCAATTCATTATTGGGTGCGTGAAGAGACACAGCCAGATTGACCTGTACACCTTCATTAGCAAAGTCACGAATTTTATGGGCCAAACCTGAGGTTGAAACAGTGATGTGACGAGCACCGATAGCCATTCCCTTGTCATCATTGATGGTACGAACAAAATTCAAAACATTGTTGTAGTTATCAAATGGTTCACCAATTCCCATGACAACGATATGGCTGACACGTTCGTCCTGACCACGCTCATCAAAGTATTTCTGAACCAACATGATCTGCGCTACGATTTCCCCGTTATTGAGGTCACGTTGCTTCTTGATCAAGCCTGATGCACAGAAGGTACAACCGATATTACAGCCAACCTGAGTGGTCACACAGACTGACAAACCGTAGTGTTGACGCATGAGTACTGTCTCAATCAACATGCCATCTGGCAACTCGAAAAGATACTTAACCGTACCGTCAGCTGACTCTTGTACAATCCGTTGTTTCAAAGGATTGACCACAAACTGGTCATTGAGTTTGGCAATCAAATCCTTGGAAAGGTTGGTCATTTCTTCAAACGACTGGACACGTTTACGGTAGAGCCATTCCCAGATTTGATCTGCTCGGAATTTCTTTTCTCCTTGTTCTAATACCCATTCTTGCATGGTTTGACGTGTTAAACTATAAATAGACGGTTTCATCTCTTCTCCTTATTCTCTATCTATTTCTGACGAATGACAAAATGGCGCTGACCCTTGTCCTCTTTCTGAGACTTTTGGTCCTTATGACGACGTCTATTTCGCTTATCCGCATTTGGTTTTCTCTTGTTTTGCGAAGGTTTCTTGCCTCTTCTAGGAAGGTTTTCCTCATCCTTTTTACGCATTTTTTTGTCAAATGAAGCCCGTTTCGGTGCTTGATTTTCTAGAACAAAATAAGCACAGCCATAACTACAGTACTCTAAAAGATAATCCTGTAAGCGACTAATTTTTTCATTTTTTTCCTCTGTTCGGTCGTCTTTATAAAAGCCACGTAGACGAAGCTGTTCATTGCTCCAGTCCCCCACGACATAATCAAATTTGGTCAACACTTCTGAGAAGCGTTGATTAAAGACTGTCACATCGAAAGCATCCTTGATATTTTCAACCAAGGTAAAAGCGATTCCTTCAGTCTCAACCTTATCCCCATTTACATGAAATTCTGGGCCAGGAAACTTGTTATAATTGTATAATTCAGGTGCAATTTCTTTACGCATAGTCTTCCTTTTCCACGATTACTTAACACTCTATTTTACCATAATTTCTAGCAGTTAGCACGTTTCTCATAAAAATGAGAAAAGTCTGACGATTTTGTCAGACTTCTGCTTTATAACCTTAAAAAGAGAAGATTGACTCTTCCCTCCATATTTTATTATTTAGCTGCTGCATAAAGCTCATCTACTTTGTTCCAGTTAATGACTGAGAAGAAAGCTTTGATGTAGTCAGGACGCACGTTGCGGTATTTCACGTAGTAAGCATGTTCCCAAACATCCAAGCCCAAAATTGGTTTTTTACCTTCTGAGATTGGTGTGTCTTGGTTTGCTGTTGAAGTCACTTCAAGCTTCCCTTCTTTGTTGACAACCAACCAAGCCCATCCAGAACCAAAGCGAGTTGTGGCTGCTGCTGTAAAGGCTGCTTGGAACTCTTCAAATGAACCAAATGTTGCATCGATTGCTGCTGCAAGTTCTGCTGAAGGAGCTGTTTTTTCCGAAGTCATCAATTCCCAGAAAAGAGCATGGTTTAAGTGTCCACCACCATTGTTGATAAGTGCTTGACGGATATCAGCTGGGATAGAATCTACATCAGCAAGCAAAGCTTCAAGGTCTTCACCAATTTCAGGGTGTTTTTCAAGAGCTGCATTTGCATTGTTGACATAAGTTTGGTGGTGTTTGTCATGGTGCAAGTGCATTGTTTCTGCATCGATGTATGGTTCCAAAGCGTCATATGCGTATGGAAGGTCTGGTAAGATAATAGCCATCTGTAATACCTCTTTTTCTTTCTATATGAAAATGATAACGCAATCATCCTCTTTTTTCAAGTTTTTTGCTCAATTTGCCTCTGCCGCAATCTGCAAAAGTGCCTTTTCAAACAAGTACCCCTTTTCATAGACACCTGTCTTAATCTGGTAGTCTGTTTCAATCAAATAAGAAATCGCTCGCTTGAGAAAAGTCAAGGAAATCCCTCTCGAATCTCTCAGTGCAAACTTGATTTGATAAGGATTAGGGTTGCGCCCCAAGTAAGTTCCCAGACTGCTTGCAATCTGCGATTCCGTCTGACCAGTCTCTGATAAAATCTTCACTTGGGTAAAGGTACGAAACTTTCCTAACATGACAGCTATGAGCTTGATCTCATCCTCCCCTTGCAAGGTCAAGTCTCTAACCAGGTCACGGGCCAGGTCAATCTTCTTAGCTAAAATAAGCTGAGTCAAATCAAAAATATTGTCCTGCAGAGTCTTTGGAATAGCCTCGACAATGTCCTTCTCCTCAATCACGCCGTCTGACTTATAAGACTGTAAAAAAAGGAGATTTTTCTGGATTTCACTAAATTGAAAACCGGATTTGAGAAGTAGATTTTCAAAAGACTTTTCTGCAAACTGCAGACCTTGTGTCTGGCTCCATTTTTGGAAATACTGGCGAAGTTCTTGTTCTTTAGGTTCAATAGCATCAAATACAGTCGCATCTCGTTTGAGCAATTTGACCAGCCGTCTTTTACTATCTAACTTTCCTTCTGCAAAAATCAACAACTTGGTTGTTGGCGAAGGGTTATCAAAGTATGCCTCAAACGACTTGAGCTCATCATCTGCTAAAAATCGTTTCTTGGCTGTTGTGATATCGACAAAATGGTCTAATATCACGATTTTCTCATCCGCAAAAAAAGGGAGACTGACCAACTCCAACTCTAAGTCTTTATAAGCTACTTCTTTCATATCAAAGTAAGCAAAGTTGAGATCAGCTGGATCATAACCAATCTGTTTCAATACTTGACTCTTCATAACTTCAAACTGACCCTGGTCTGTCCCAGTAAATAGATTCAAGCTAGATAGATTTGATAAAGTCAACGTCTGACTGTCTTCAATGGCAAGCATCATCTCTCCTTTCTTCTGATTTTTTATTAAACTTAATCAATATAGCGCAATTTCCCACGGAAATCTTCTAGGCTCTCGTATCCTTTTTCCGCCATGATTGCTTTTAGTTCATTGGTAATGCGTTCAAAAGCACTGATACCTTCTTTGTGAAGAGTGGTCCCTACTTGCACCATACTCGCACCGCAGAGGATATGTTCAAAGGCATCACGACCCGTAAGAACGCCACCCGTTCCGATGATTTGGATTTGGGGATTTAAACGTTGGTAAAAGGCGTGCACATTCGCTAGAGCAGTCGGTTTGATATACTCTCCACCAATGCCACCAAAACCATTTTTAGGACGAATCACGACTGACTCGTCTTCTATGTAAAGACCGTTTCCGATAGAGTTAACACAGTTGACAAACTTAAGTGGATACTTGTTAAAAATAGCTGCCGCTTGATCAAAGTGGACAATATCAAAATATGGTGGCAACTTGATTCCAAGAGGTTTGGTAAAGTAGGCAAATACCTCTGACAAGATACGGTCTGTTGTTTCAAAATCATAGGCAATCTGAGGTTTTCCTGGAACATTTGGACAAGAGAGATTGAGCTCAGTCAATCCTTTAAACTCGCTCTCTTGAACTTTTTTCAAGATGGTATGTGTTTCTTCTGGAGACATGCCGACTAGAGATAGGAAGAAAGTACGGTTTGGCTCTTTTTCCTGCAAGTCCAAAAGATAGTCCAGATAGTAATCCAAGCCATTATTTGGCAAGCCCATGGAGTTGATAGAACCAAGTGGAACATCCTGGTAACGTGGCTCAGGATTGCCCTGACGAAAGTCCAAGGTCGCGGTCTTCGTGACAAAGGTTCCTGCTGCTGAGTTTTTGACCCCTTCAAGCTCTTCTATCGTCATACAAGCCACACCCGCTGCATTCATCAAGCAATTGTCAAACTCAAAGCCAGCTATTTGTGTTTTCGTTGATACCATGATTCTGATCCTCCAGATTCCTTTTATTTCTAATATTATACCATACTTTAAGATTTTCTCTTTGAGAAACTAATTTCTATATAAAACGTTCGGTTTTGTAAATTGAAAGAATTTTTAGAAAATTTCTGTTTTTTTCTTTACACTCAAAAAAAATTCTGCTATAATGGCTCATGTAATAAAATATAACAACAAAAAGGAGAACGATATGACATCTGCTAAAGACTATATCCAAAGCGTGTTTGCAACTGTGAAAGCTCGTAACGGGCATGAGGCTGAATTTCTCCAGGCGGTTGAAGAATTCTTCAGCACTTTGGAACCTGTATTTGAAAAACATCCTGAGTATATCGAAGAAAACATCTTGGCACGTATCACTGAGCCTGAGCGCGTAATTTCTTTCCGTGTTCCTTGGGTTGACCGTGATGGAAAAGTTCAAGTCAACCGTGGTTACCGTGTTCAATTCAACTCAGCTGTTGGACCATATAAAGGCGGACTTCGTTTCCACCCAACTGTAAACCAAGGGATTTTGAAATTCCTCGGCTTCGAACAAATCTTTAAAAACGTTTTGACTGGACTTCCAATCGGTGGAGGTAAAGGGGGATCAGACTTCGATCCTAAAGGGAAGACTGATGCTGAAGTGATGCGCTTCTGCCAAAGCTTCATGACTGAATTGCAAAAATACATCGGACCATCTCTTGACGTACCTGCTGGTGATATCGGTGTTGGAGGACGCGAAATTGGATACCTTTACGGACAATACAAACGTCTTAACCAATTTGATGCGGGTGTCTTGACTGGTAAACCTCTTGGATTTGGTGGTAGCTTGATTCGTCCAGAAGCAACTGGTTATGGTTTGGTTTACTATACTGAAGAAATGCTCAAAGCTAATGGTAACAGTTTTGCTGGTAAGAAAGTGGTTATTTCAGGTTCTGGTAACGTAGCTCAATATGCTCTTCAAAAAGCGACTGAACTCGGCGCTACTGTTATCTCTGTATCTGACTCAAACGGTTATGTCATTGACGAAAATGGTATTGACTTCGATCTTTTGGTTGATGTTAAAGAAAAACGCCGTGCTCGTTTGACTGAGTACGCAGCTGAGAAAGCAACTGCTACTTACCATGAAGGTTCTGTATGGACTTACGCTGGAAACTACGACATCGCTCTTCCATGTGCGACTCAAAACGAAATCAACGGTGAAGCAGCTAAACGTTTGGTTTCTCAAGGCGTTATCTGTGTATCTGAAGGTGCTAACATGCCTAGTGACCTTGATGCGATTAAAGTCTACAAAGAAAACGGAATCCTTTACGGACCTGCCAAAGCTGCCAACGCTGGTGGTGTAGCTGTATCAGCGCTTGAAATGAGCCAAAACAGCCTTCGCCTTTCATGGACCCGTGAAGAAGTTGATGGACGCCTCAAAGACATCATGACCAACATCTTCAATACAGCTAAAACAACTGCTGAAACCTACGGACTTGGTACTGACTACCTTGCAGGAGCAAATATCGCTGCCTTCGAAAACGTAGCAAACGCTATGATTGCCCAAGGTATTGTTTAATTAGTCGATACATCCTATCGGAGGACAAATGATGAACTTACGGCCAATGGAAGTAAGAGATAATCTAGCTGTAGCGCAGCTCATTCGAGCCAGCCTAGAAGAATTCGGGCTTGACAAACCAGGAACTGTCTACTTTGATTCTCATCTAGATCATTTGGCCGACTATTATCAACATCAAGAGAGAGCAGCTTACTTTGTTCTGGAAGATAAAGGACAGCTGGTTGGCTGTGGTGGCTTTGCACCAGTGTCCGATAAGATTGCTGAATTACAAAAACTGTATGTCACTAAAAATAGCCGTGGCAAAGGTTATTCCAGCCGGTTGATAAAGCGGATATTCCAGGAAGCCCGCCTAGCAGGTTATGAACAGCTTTATCTAGAAACCTCTACTGAACTGACTACGGCTGTGGTAATCTATCAGCACTATGGTTTTACAGCATTGCAACAACCACTTTCTAACGCTGCCGGCCACCCAGCTATGAATATCTGGATGATAAAATCCCTCTTATCAGATGAATAGATGTTAGTATACTATGGTCGACTCGAGGACATCAGTATCAAGCTCCTCAAGACAGCTAAAACAACTTTTAAAAATGTAGCCAATGCTATGATAGTAAAGGTATTGTTTCAGCACTATCACACTAGAAGAAATCCGACTGCTTATAAAAGCAGTCGGATTTTTATATATCTAATTTTTCAAAAAATTTTCCTGCTACCAGCTTTTCTTTTAGCTTCTCCAACAGCTCATTCTCCAGGAAAGGACTTAGTTCGTCAAAATCTTGGCAAACCTTAAAAACCGTCTCTCTGTCCAACTGGCCATAAGCTAGTTCATAATAGTCCTTATTATGATGCCAGTTCTGGTCATAATTGACATCTGTCCGCTGATAGAAAACGATATTCTGCTTCGGAGTCAGGTAAAGCTTCTGTGTTAGAATGCTTTTCTGATCTTTGGATAACTTGCTACGACTGAAAATCTTAACACCTTGAAAGATCTTGCGTTCATGGATACCTTGATTTGTGGCCTTTAATTCAACTCTTTTATAGTGCATATAGTCACCTCCAAAAATTACTTTCATTATATCAAACTCTGGCAGATTTGCAAGCAAAAATATCATTTCCAAAAGTCTTTCGTCGCCTCTAAAATCTCTTCTGTAGGCGTCACTGTGGCCTCAATAATGCTCTTGCCAGTCTTTTTCAGATAAGCTTGTATCAAATGATAACCATAAGCATAGCCCGCAGCATAGGGCATACCAACCGGAATTTGACCCTGTATCTTCGCGATTTCATCACCGTATAGATAAGGAGCCATTTCCGCCATCCCCGTTAGCTGAAGCTGACTGGAGATGATGGGCTTAATCTCTTCTAACTGCTCTGGACTGGTTGAAGTAACCCAAGGCCCAATGAGATCCTTACCATAGAGCTCAGCCGCAAAAGACTCTGCCAAGCCTTCACTGACTACCCAGTCTGCTAGTGTCGTCTGCTGATTCCATTTGACAAATTGAAAGCGGACATTGTGATTGCACTCATGAGCCAACGCAGCCTGCACACGTGGTAAAGTATAGTCATTTGGTAGCAGACTAAGCATGAGGTAGCCTGGAATTCCGCCATCTCCGCTATAACCCTTATTGAGCTGTAGCATAGGTTTTTCTGGATTGCCCAATAAAATAGTAAAATGGTAATCCTCAACCTCTAAGTCATAGCCAGCCTGCTCAAAAAGCCCAATACTCCTCTTGATGGTATCTTGACAATTTTGCCAGAGTTGATCAGAGCTCAGAGCGTCTATAGCTGGTCTATCCTTTTCTGAGAGAGTTGAGGGTAACTGATTCATAAAACCAAGTAGGAATAGAGCGTCAAATCCTCCAGGATACTTTGCTTTCAGAGGGATGTGTTGCGTTTGGTATTTGGTTGCAAAAGGTGCTAATATTTTCGCTCGAAAACAGCCTTCTCTCTTTTCTAAAGGAAGCTCGAGCATCTCTTGGTAAACTTTATCTGAACGAATCATATTGATTTGCATAATAATCTCCTTTCTTATCTATTATTAGTATAATCCCTTCCCTAAGGTCAGAGTCAAGAAGAAAATTAAAATATCTATTAAAATTTCATTGAAATTACCTCAAACCGTTCGAAAATTACCTTCAATAAAGTTCTTTAATACTGAGATTATAATATCCAGAGTATCAATAAATTAAAAACTTACTTTTCTACTGTTCATAGGAATGATGATACTAGAAAAAAATAAATCCTGAAGGGTAAAAACTTGTATCATTTTTTATGGAAAGCCTATTATTCAAAACTTGTTTGTCTCCTAGATAAACTATATAATTAGTTCGCCCCTTTTTTGCCCCTTCTTGAACCAAAAGAAAAAACCGCTACTCCTAAGAATAGCGGTTTTATATGTTTTTTAAGCTACAAATGTAGTCGCTCTATTATTTAAGAGTAACTGAAGCTCCAGCTTCTTCCAATTTAGCTTTGATTTCTTCAGCTTCTGCAGTTGGAACGCCTTCTTTGATGACACCTGGTGCACCATCAACAAGTTCTTTAGCTTCTTTAAGTCCAAGACCAGTGATTTCACGTACAACTTTGATAACGCCAACTTTTTTGTCACCAGCAGCTGTCAACTCAACGTCAAATGAGTCTTTAGCAGCACCAGCGTCAGCAGCACCAGCTGCAGCAACAGCTACAGGAGCAGCTGCAGTTACACCAAATTCTTCTTCGATAGCTTTTACAAGGTCGTTCAATTCAAGGATTGAAGCTTCTTTAATTTCAGCAATAATGTTTTCAATGTTCAATGCCATTGTTATTTCCTCCAAATAAGTTTTTAATTTTATAATAGTTTTTCCGTAGCTAGGCTACGCTGCGTAGCTTAAGATTAAGCTGCGTCTTCTTTGTTGTCTGCAACCGCTTTGACTGCAAGAGCAACGTTGCGCACTGGCGCTTGAAGTACAGAAAGGAGCATAGAAAGAAGTCCTTCGCGGTTTGGAAGAGTTGCAAGAGCAACGATTTCTTCTTTAGATGCGACAGCGCCTTCGATTGCACCACCTTTGATTTCAAGTGCTTCAGCGTTTTTATCAAAATCGTTCAAGATTTTCGCTGGTGCGATAACATCTTCGTTAGAAAATGCTACTGCAGATGGTCCAACAAATACTGATGCAAGATCTTCAAGACCAGCTTTTTCAGCTGCACGACGCAAGATTGAGTTTTTAATGACTTTATACTCAACTTCGCTTCCACGAAGCTCACGACGAAGAACTGTATCTTGCTCAACTGTCAAACCACGAGCGTCTACAACGACGATAGATGCAGCAGCTTTCATTTTTTCAGCTACTACGTCAACTAGTTCCGCTTTTTTAGCAATAATTGCTTCACTCATTAGTGTGTTCACCTCCGTAATTATTTTGCTTGGGGAATTTTTCCAAAAGAAAAACGCGCCCAAACCTAGACACGAAAGTACAATACGCTTCTTTTTACATGATACGTTTTGTCCTCGGTAGGATCTTTATGAGTCGAGCTCCCCTACTGTCTTAGGCAGTTTTTTCAAACCGTATATAAGTATAGCATAGACAAAAAAAGAATGCAAGATTTTTGCAAACTTTTTTTAAATTTTTTTAAATCTCTACTGTCAAAACTTTGCCTTGCTTAACCACCTGTTCTCCAGCGATATAAACATCATCAACATCACTGGATTTGACTGCATAGACTAGATGCGAGAGCATATTATTCTGAGGTTGAAGATGGATTTTTCCTTGTGGTTGAATGACCAGAAAATCCGCTTGCTTGCCAACTTCTAGGCTTCCTATCTGCTTTTCCATTCCTAGAACCTTAGCTCCTTCGATTGTCAGTGCCTTAAGGGCTGTTTCGATAGGAAATTGGCTGGCATCTCCACTTTTCATCTTTTGAAGAAGGGCTGCTGTCCGTCCTTCCTCGAACATATCTAGATTGTTATTGGAAGCAACCGAGTCTGTCGCAATCCCCACTGCTACTCCTGCTTTTTGCAGTTGGATGATGGGAGCGATCCCTGAGGCCAGTTTGAGGTTACTGATAGGATTGTGGGCGATAGCCACTTGAGAGGTTACCAAACGTTCAATTTCTCGTTCGTTTAGCTCGACCCCATGAGCAAAGACAGACGGATGATCTAAGTAACCTAGTTCTTCTAGAAAGGCGAGAGGGCGTTTGCCGTATCGTTTCAGGATTATTCCTGACTCCTCCTTGGTCTCCGCCACATGGATATGGATAGGAATATTCAGCTCTTTTGCCATATCTAAACTCGCTTCCAGCAAGTCTTTACTACAGCTGTAGGGAGAATGAGGGGCTACCATAACCTTGAAATTTGGATTTTCATATCCTAAGATTTCCTCTATGATGGCTCGGGTTCTGCTCATAGTCTCAGCAGTTGATTCTGCCTCTGAAGAAAAAAGGGTTGGTGAGAAATAACAACGCATCTTAGAGGCCTTGACTGCCTGATAAATTTGCTCAATATCCACACCATTGGGATTATACATATCGTTGAAGGTTGTTGTCCCTGACTGGAGCATCTCTGTCAGAGCTTCTTTGACTGCCTTGGTAGTCATGTCGGGAGTAAAGCCTGCTTCTGCTGGCCAGATATAGTCATTGAGCCATTCGTGGAGATTGCTGTCATCCTGAATTCCTCGCAAACCTGTCATAGCAGAATGGGTGTGGCAATTGACCAAACCAGGCATGATCCAGGCTCCCTGATAGTCTATAATCTGCTCAGCTTGCTCTAAAATCTCTGGCTCCTCTTGGCCGACATAGACGATTTGAGAGTCCTTAACGGCTAAAATACCATCCAGATAGACATGGAAATCTTGGTCACAAGTCACGATATTTACATGCTGATAGACTTTCATTGTTTTCTCCTTCTAAGACCCTGATTTTTCTAGCTATTGTAACAAAAAAGTCACCCGAAGGCAACTTTTAGTGTCATTAAGAATTTAAATGGGTAGGAATGACTTATTCAGAGCTAAAGGCCGCAGCTTTTTGCATTTGGTAATACTTGCCCTTTCTATCCATGAGATCCTGATGGTTACCATGCTCCACAATGTCACCATCTACCAAGACAAGAATCAAATCCGCATCCTGAATGGTTGACAAACGGTGAGCAATAATAAAGCTTGTGCGCCCCTTCATGAGTTTGGCAAAGGCATCCTGTACTAGCACCTCTGTCCGTGTATCGATGGAGGAAGTCGCTTCGTCTAAGATAAGAATCTTTGGAATAGCTAGAAAGACTCGGGCGATGGTCAAGAGCTGGGCTTGCCCAACAGAGAGAGATTCTCCTGCATTTTCCAGTTTGGTATCATAGCCTTGGGGTAACTGTTGGATGAAAAAGTCTGCATTGGCTGCCTTTGCAGCAGCAATCACTTGCTCCCGACTGGCATCAGGATTTCCAAAGGCAATATTGTCATGAATGGTCCCTTGCTTGAGCCAGGTTTCTTGGAGTACCATCCCAAACTGCTGTCTCAATGACGCTCGGGTATAATCATAAATGGACTGCCCATCTAACAAGATATCTCCCGAGTTAATAGGATAAAAACGCATGAGGAGATTGATAAGAGTTGACTTACCAGCACCTGTAGGACCAACGATGGCTACCTTGCTACCAGCTGGGATATTGATAGACAAATCCTTAATCAAGATCCTTTCAGGATGGTATCCAAAAGAAACATGCTTAAAGGAAATGGCTCCCTTAACTTGGTCACTGGTCAAGACTTCCTTACCTGTTTCAGCCACCTCTGGACTTTCTAAGACAGCATAGACGCGCTCTGCGCAAGCGAGAGCACTTTGCAACTCAGCTAGCACTGAAGAAATATCGTTAAAGGGCTTGGTATACTGCTGAACATAGTTCAAAAAAGTTACTAAACGCCCAATGGTCAAGGTTGAACCCATCATGATACGATAAGCTCCTACTCCAGCTAGAAGAGCATAAATGAGCGCATTGACAAAGCGAGTCGAAGGATTAACCGTTGAGGAATAAAAGATAGCTGACTGAGAATAGCTTGCGTAGTTGGCATTCGCCTCGTGCAGTCTTTGGATAAACTCTGTCTGAGCATTGAAGGACTGGATAATGGTCTGCTGGCTAAGCGACTCTTCAATCAACTGAGTCTGAATTCCCCTCGTCTCTGTTTGCTTCTGGAAGAGATGATAGGAGCGTTTGGCAATAAAGCGTGAAATCACCATGGACAGCGGCGTCAACAGCAAGACCAAGAGGGTCATGAGGAGGTGAATTTGGAGCATGGCTAGAATACTAACCAAAATCATCAAAACACCAATGAAAAATTGATTGAAAATCATGGTCAAACCAGCTGCCAACTGTTCTATGTCTGTGGTCACACGACTAACCATCTCTCCACTGCCCTGCCGGTTCACAAAAGCAATCGGTAAACGATGGAGCTTATGGATAATTCGCTCTCGCAAGTCTCTGGTATAAGAGAAGATTAGACGATTATAAAGAAGAGGATTGGCCCATTGTACCAGAGTATTTCCTATGACTACCAATATCATCTGAATGAAAATCTGCCAAAAAACTGGTGATGAACCAGCCACTAGAACTTGGTCAATGACCTGTCCAATCAAGATAGGTAGGTAGATCGATAAAGCAACTTGGGCAATAGTTCCTAGAAAGGCAAGTAAAAGGAGGAAAGGATGGTTTGCTAAATCTATGGCCAAACGTTTGAGCGTCTGGTTTGCGGTTTGTCGTTTCATGCTAGTCCTCCTTTCCATGTTGGGATGCATTGATTTCGCGATAGACTTGGCTAGTCTTCATTAATTCCTCGTGCTTGCCAACAGCTAGTAACTCACCTTTTTCCAAGAGGAGAATCTGGTCAGCCATCTGAAGTGTAGACATTCGTTGAGAAATCAAGATTAAGCTCGTGTTAGGTAAATTCTCTCGGATAGCTTTCAAGAGCTTGGACTCAGTGATGGTGTCCAGGGCCGAGGTCGCATCATCTAGGATGAGAAATGGAGCTTGTCGCAAGACTGCTCGGGCAATAGATAGCCTTTGTTTTTGTCCACCTGAGAAATTTCGTCCTCCTGCCTCAACTAGGGCATCCAAAAGTCCTTCCTTTTCACTGACAAAATCCTTAGCTTGCGCAATTTCCAAGGCCTGCCAAAGTTCTTGGTCAGACACTTCTCGATTGAAACCTAGAGTCAAGTTGGAACGAATAGTTCTTTTAAAAAGTTCGACTTTTTGAGGTACATAGGCAATCCAAGACCGCCACTGCTCAAGATTACGAGGACTACATCCATCTCGATAAAGGTCAATGCTCCCCTTGTCTGCTGGATAAAGACCAAGTAAGACTTGCACCAAGCTTGATTTACCTGAACCAGTTCCCCCGATGATACCAAGGATCTGCCCTTGATTCATATCAAAGGAAATGTTTCTCAGAGAAGGCTGGGCCGCATCAGGATAGGTAAAGGTTAATTCTTGGACTTGCAAAACACGATCACCGGTAGCTTGCTTTTCTTCTAATTCTGAAAAAATATCTTCTGGAGCTTCGGTAAAAACTTCCTCAATTCGCTTGGCTGAGATATAGGACTGGTTGAGGGAATTTATCAGCATGGCGAGCTTAACCAATTCCACCAAAATTTGTAAGAGGTAGTTGATAAGGGCAATAAGAGCACCTTGACTGAGTAAACCTCCTTGAATTGAAATATAGCCCTGCCAGATGATGACAAGAAGAGTTCCATTGACAATCAGATAGGTCAGAGGTGTTAACAAACTAGACCAGAAACCCGTCTTTTCTTGCAATCTAGCATAAACTTGGTTAAGGGTTTGAAAAATCTGTAACTCTCGTTTTTCCTGACCAAAAGCACGAATAACTCGCATGCCTTGTAATTGCTGACGCGTTTCCTGAACCAGCTGATCCGTTTTCTTTCTGAGACTGCTGTAGAGAGGATTGACCAGTCGAGAGAGACCGACAATGACAATCGTCAAAATGACAACCATAACTAAGAACCAGAAAGTCAGCTCAGCCGAGATGCGATAGGCCATAAAAATGGCTCCAAAAACGATAATAGGCGCTCTCAAAAAGAGGCGCAGGAATTGATTGATACCAGTCTGAATCTGGTAAGTATCCGAAGTCAAGCGAGTCACCAAGCTAGAAGTTGTCAAACGATCTCTGCTGTCCTTGGGTAAGGAAAGAATATGACGATAAAGGTCGTCTGTCAGTTCTTTGGCAAAACCCACCGCAGCCTTAGCTGAGTAAAACTGGGCTACCAGGGCCACTAAAACACCAATCACTGCAAAGATAAGGAGCAGGCCAATCTGCATCCATAGATGCCCTTGATCTCTCTGGGGCAAGGACTGGTCAACAATCCCAGCAATCACCATGGGAACCAAGAGCTCAAAAACAGCTTCTAGTAGCTTGAACAAGGGTGCTAGAATCGACTCTTTGATGTAGGGTTTGAAGTAAGATAGTAAGTGTTTCATAAATCCCTTCTATTCTTATTCTGGAAATGAAGAAAGTGGGAAGCCCCACCCTCTCAGTTTTATTTGTTTAAGTAAGGTAATAGATAGCCATATCCTGCTTCTTCCATCTCATCCTTGGCTACAAAGCGTAAGGAAGCAGAATTAATACAGTAACGGAGGCCACCTAACTCCTGAGGTCCATCTGTGAAAACATGACCCAAGTGAGCATTTCCTGACCGAGAACGAACCTCGATTCGCTCCATTCCATGGCTCAAATCCTTGTAATAGTGAATCAATTCCTTAGAAATCGGACGGCTAAAACTTGGCCAACCACAACCTGAGGTAAACTTATCCTTAGCGAAAAAGAGTGGCTCACCCGTCGTGATGTCTACATAAATCCCTTCTTCAAAAGTTTGGTCATAAGCATTACTAAACGGCGCTTCTGTAGCAGCTTCTTGAGTTACTCGGTAGGATTCTTCAGTTAGGCTTTCCTTCAGCACCTCTTGACTAGGCTTTTCATAGTTAGAGGCATCAATCAATGGCTTCTCAGCATCGGTCACATCGATATGACAGTAACCAGAAGGATTTTTCTTGAGATAGTCTTGATGGTAGTCTTCAGCCAGAATGTAGTGACGAAGTTTCTCCACCTCTACTGCAATCTTTCGACCCAGCATGCGTTCTTGCTCCTGCACCACTGTGTAGATAGCCGGCAAGTCTGCTTCATCTTGGTAATAGATCCCAGTTCGATATTGGCGACCACGGTCATTCCCTTGTTGGTTAATAGACAAGGGATCAATGACACGGAAATAATAAAGCAAAATCTCTCTAAGTGACACCGCTTTCTCATCATAAATCACTTGAACAGTCTCTGCATGGTCTGTTTCCTTGAGCAACTGGTAATTGGTCGTTTCGACTTGGCCATTAGCGTAGCCGACACTGGTTGCTAGCACTCCAGAAATACGTGAAAAATACTCCTCTAGACCCCAAAAACAGCCACCTGCTAGATAAATTTCTGCCATCTTTATTTCTCCTTTATCAAGGTTTTTAACTAATACTCTTCGAAAATCTCTTCAAACCACGTCAGCTTACATCTGCAACCTCAAAACAGTATTTTGAGCTAACTTCGTCAGTTCTATCCACAACCTCAAAACCATGTTTTGAGCAACCTGCGGCCAGCTTCCTAGTTTGCTCTTTGATTTTCATTGAGTATAAACTTCTTTTCAAAAAAAGGATAGGAAGCCCTCTAATCAAGAGTTTCCCCATCCTATCTTCTATTTCTTTACTTTGTTTCGACACGGACACCTTTGGTATCAACTTTCAAGTCATGTAGTTTGCCTTTGAAAGGTTGCTTTTGCAATTCAGCTTTAATCTTGGGCATCTTGTCATGAGAAGCCAGAACCATAACTGTCGGTCCGGCACCAGAGAGATAGGTCGCATAGGCTCCATTCTCTTTAGCTACTTGCTTAATCGTCGCAAATTCACGGACCAGACTTTGACGATAGCGCTCGTGGAAGAGATCCCCCTCGATTGCTTGTCCAGCTGTCACCATATCTCCTGCTAACAAGGCTGCAACAGCAACATTGGCAATTGAACTAGCTGCAACAGCTTCCTTGTAGGACAATTTCTTAGGAAGGACACCACGACTGTCGCGAGTGCGCAATTCATAGTTGGGAATATAAGCTAAAAAATCACACTCTGGGAAATCTGCCACAATCGCCGAAACCTGCCCTTCAACAGAACTCGCAACAACAAGATTTCCATAGATAGCTGGAGCCACATTGTCAGGATGTCCTTCAATCTTGGTAGCCAGCTGCAATTTGTCGTGGTTAGATAAGTTGAGATTGCCCAGTTGGTTAGCCAGTTCAATTCCAGCAACAATAACCGAGCTTGAAGAACCCAAGCCACGCGCCAAGGGAACATCGCTGGTCATTTTCAAACGTCTCGGTTGCAAGTCAGGCGCAATTTGCAAGGCAATCTTGAGCAAGAGATTACGCTCGTCATGTGGAATCCATTTACCAATCTGGTGTTCAATCAACCACTCATCCCGTTCTTCACAAACCTCAATTTGAAGATACTTGGTTACAGCTACACCAACCGAATCAAAACCTGGCCCGATATTGGCACTGGTTGCAGGTACAATAATCTTCATCCTATTCTCCTAACACCTTGAAGGTATTCAAGAGGTCAAATTCTGAAGCTTTGGCCAACTCAGCTGAAACATTCTCAAGCTGCGCTTTATTAATCTTATGAGTGATAATCACTACACGCGCCTTGTCACCCTCTTTGCCATCTTGGAGGATTTGCTTGAAGGAAATATCTTGAGCGTTGAAAATCTCAGCCAATTTCAAGACCTGACCTTTTGAGTCTGGAGCCAAGATTGAGAAGTAGTAATTAGCTTTGACATCTTCTGGATTAGCCAAGACCAATTCACGGCTATATTCGTTGAAGTCTTTACCAATAGTACCATCATTCAAGCGACGAACGATACGGACAATGTCTGCTACAACACTTGTTGCAGTTGGTTTTTGACCCGCACCTGGTCCGTAGTACATCGATTCACCAATACCGATAGATTCTACAAAGACTGCGTTCATTACCCCATTCACACTGGCAAGTGGATGTGCTTTAGGAAGGAAGGTTGGAGTCACTTCTGCAGCAATACCTGAAGGAGTTTCCTCGATAGAACCAACCAATTTCACTACGTAGCCAAGATCTTGGGCTACAGCTACGTCTTCTGGTGTGATATTGCGGATTCCCTTGTGGGCTACATCGTCAAAGGCAACCTTCATACCAAAAGCAAACTGGCTCAAAATCACCATCTTGTAGGCTGCGTCAATCCCATCCACGTCATTTGTAGGGTCGCTTTCTGCAAATCCAAGTCTTTGAGCTTCAGCCAGAGCATCATCGTAAGACCAGCCTTCTTCCACCATCTTGGTCATCATGAAGTTGGAAGTTCCATTAACAACGCCAAGAACGCGCGTAATTTTGTCAGAAGCCAACGAATTTGCCAAAGTACGAAGAATTGGAATCCCACCAGCTACTGCTGCTTCATAGTAAAGTGCTACGTTATGCTCTTTAGCGATTTCTAGCAATTCTGCTCCATGGACAGCCAAAAGGTCCTTATTAGCAGTAACAACGTGTTTCCCAGCTTCCAAGGCACGAGTGATAAAGGTTTTAGCTGGTTCGATACGCCCCATCAATTCCACTACGATTGTAATGTCCTTGTCTGATAAAATATCGTCTACATTGGTTACAAAGTTAAAGTCATTTCCTGCTGCAAGCAAGCGGTTCTTTTCATCTTCATCCTTGACCAATACCTTGGCCACTTCAATCTCTGAATGAGCTGACTGAACGATTTTTTCTCCATTTTCCTTTAGGAGGAATGGCACACCACTTGCAACGGTACCAAATCCAAGTAAAGCAATTTTAACTGTCATGTTTGTCTCCTAGAAATTTTCTGATATAGCCATTATAACAGAATTTTGTGAAAATTCCTATTATAGTAAATCACTATTTCAGTCTAGTAAAGAAAAAACGAATCCCATGATTCGTCTTTCTTGATAAATGAAAACTGATTTTAAAAATTATGAACGAATCTTTTGCAGACCGAGAACTGCGTCATGGTTAATCAATATTTGCCCATACTCTTGCAAGACTGAACGACTGATGTCACTGTCGTCTGCAAACTCACGCATACGAGCCAAGAGCCAGGCTGGATATGGACTAGGATGGTTTTCCACATCAACTAAGATTGTCAAATAATAGTGGTCATTCATCTTATAGAGTTCAGATGTTTCCATCTGGTAGTTAACTGTCTTTGCAAAAGCAACTAGGTCAGCAAGATTTGCGAAACGCAAGATATAGTAGATATAAGGTTCCTTCTTGCTCTCAGTCTCCTTGTTCGCTTGCTCCAGCTCTTCTTCCTTTGCTTCGACTTGCTCTAGAGATTGGATAGCCTCTATATCATCCTTGGTTTTCTCTGCGATACTCTTTTCTAGTGTCTTGAGAAATTCATCTGGTGACATTTGGGCCAATTCTTCCATGTCAGGTAGGTCCGCCAAATCTTCAAAATCTAGATTTTGGTCAATCTTAGACTTGGTCACAAAGACGTCCACCTTATCTGGTTTTGGTGTCACACGAAAACTCAGCATACCACTATCCAAGAAATTGTCTGGCATCTCTAACTCATCTAAAATAGCATAGAAAAACTCTTCGGTTTTTTCCTGAGGGACGAGAAAGTCTGCGATTTCCATTCCCCGATCCATCAAATCATCTAAAGTCATCGTGATTTTCAGTGTTGTATCACTAATTTGTTTCATCTTCATATCTAGTAACCTCATACTTTCAGTCTATCTATTATACTAGATTTTTACGATTTTATCAAAAGAATGAAGCGAGAATGTGATATAATACTAGATATGATTTTAGATTTAAGAAAGAATGTTCAATGAAAAATATAAAAGTAAATGCCTTGGCCAGCTTGCTGGTCAATATTCTCAATATCGTTTTTCCACTGATAACCAATCCTTATCTGACGCGGATTCTCAGCAAATCCAATTACGGTTATTTCAATACAGCCAATACCTGGGCAAGTTTTGTTATTCCACTAGCTGCCTTTGGAATATACAACTACGGGATTCGAGCTATTAGTAAGGTCAAGGATGACAAGAATAAAATCAACTACGTCTTTTCTAAGTTGTTTTATATCTCGGTTTTTACCTCTCTCCTGACGACAGGTATCTACTTCCTCATTATCTTCTTTGACACCAGCATTGAGAATCTGAAAGTTCTCTACTACATCCTAGGGGCTCAAGCACTCTTCCAATTTCTCAATATCGAATGGATGAACGAGGCTTATGAAAACTATGCCTTCATCCTCTACAAAACGTTAATTATTCGAATTACCATGCTGGTCGCTATCTTCGCCTTTGTTAAAACGGCAGATGATATTGTTCCTTATGCTATCGTTATGACAGCGACCACTATCCTCAACTACCTGCTCAGTTTTCTTTGGATTAAGAGAGAAGTTTCTTTTGTTAAGATTGGTTTCGTCGAATTAGTCAAAGCTTCTAAACCGCTCTTCACTATGCTTCTCTTAGCAAATGCTAATATGCTTTATACCTTGCTAGATAGAATGTTTATCACCAAGGGACCGGATGAGAACTATATTTCCTACTATACAATTGCCTATAGTATCGTCATGCTGATTGCCAGTGTCTTGAGTGGAGCTATCAACGTCAGTATTCCACGCCTTGGCTACTATCTCGGTAAAAAGGATTACAAGTCCTATAATTATCTCGTGAATCAAGCGGCATCCTTATTCTATTTCCTTATGGTTCCAACTAGTATCGGGATCATGATATTGGGACGGTACGCAACTGTTATTTATTCTTCTGAAAAATATCTTGAAGCGGGTATCGTAACTAGCGTCTTCGCTTTTCGTACCATCATTTGGGCTATAGAGTTGATTCTTGGTAAACAGATTATCTTTATCAACGACCATGAAAATTGCTTAACTGCCTTCTACTTCCTTGGTGGTGGGGCTAATATACTATTAAATAGCATCTTGTATTTCAATAATATTTTTGCACCTGAGTATTACATCGCTACGACCATTATCGCAGAAACTATCGTTGTTTTACTTGAAATTCATTTTATCAAGAAACACCAACTGATTAGTTTAAAAGAAATTTTTATAACCTTAACACGTTATAGCATTATATCCCTTGGTTTTATCCCAATCTTCTATATTTTCAAGATGATTTTCCAAATCAATTCCTACACAGTAAACTTCAATATGATTCTCATGGTTCTGTCTACCGTAGCAACTTGTGGTATCTATTACCTCTTGACCCTCTTTATTACCAAAGACAAAACACTCCACTATGCACTGAACCTTGTACTTGCTAAATTAAAACGAAATTAAAAAAATCCCCTACTGATAAATTAGTTGTCAGTAGGGGATTTCTTCTTTATTCTTTTTCTTTCTTTTCAGAAGCGTTGGCTTCTAGATTTGAATCTTGTTTAGGTTGTTCAACAATAGAGGAATTAGCTTCTTGTTTCTGTTCTGGCTTGACTGCATCGCTATTTACAGCAGCAACAGCCTGTTTCCAGATTCCTTCTTCGTTTACTTTGTAACCATCAGGTGTTGTTGCGTTCTTCAACAAAGAACCATCAGCTTGGAAATAGTACCAATTACCATCAAGCTGTTTCCAACCCGTTTGCATAGCTCCTGATTCATCAAAGTAATAATGATCACCATTTACTTTATGAAGGCCAACCAACATGATGCCATCTTCAGGATTTAGATAATACCAGACGCCTTTGTCTTTTATCCAACCAGTTTTCATGGCTCCATTTGATTCAAAGTAACGATAATGATTATCAAACCATTTCCAGCCTGTTTGCATGGCACCAGATTTGCTAAAGTAATATTGCTTACCATCTACTTGATGGAGGCCGACTAACATAACGCCTTCCTTACCTTCAAGATAATACCAGGCATCACCATCTTTCAACCAACCAGTTTGGAGTGCGCCCGACGTAGCGTAGTAATGCCAAGAATCATTTGACCACTGCCATCCAACTTGCATAGTACCTGCAGAGCTGAAGAAATAGTTCTTACCGTCAATCTCTTTAGATCCTACAGCCATAATACCTGTTTCTGGATCCAAATAATACCATGATTCTTTATCTTTCAACCAACCCGTTTTCATAGCACCTGAGTTCGTATAGAAGTACCAGCTATTGTCTTGCCACTTCCAGCCAGTCTGCATGGCACCACTAGCATTCAAATAGTAACGAACACCATTTATATCTTGTCTGCCAGTTAACATGATGCCATCTTTATCCAGATAATACCATGTTTCCTGATCCTTGACCCAGCCAGTTTTCATAGCTCCAGAACTTGCAAAATAGTTCCAGTGACCATCAACAAAGGCCCAGCCAGTTTGCATGATACCTTCTTGATTAAAGTAGTATGTGCTTCCATTGATATTCTTTTTACCGATGGTCTTTAGCCCATCCTCATCATAGAAATACCAATTTGAATCAATCTTTTGCCAAGTTGAAGGCTTACCTGCTGTTTGGAGTGCACCACTTTCGCTAAAGAACATCTTCTTGCCATTATAGACTTGATGTCCTGTTAGCATCTTCCCATCTGCTGCAAAGAGATACTTTTTCCCTCCGATTTCAGAGAGCTCGCTAAATCGTCTAGCACCATTTGATTGGATATAATACCAAGAGTCATCTAGTTTGAACCAACCACCAGTTTGCATTTTACCATTTTGGTTCAGATAGTAATCATTCCCTTTGGCATTTTCTCCCCAGTCGTCGTTAAGGTGAAGCCAGCGACCTGCTTGCATTTGTCCTTTTCCATTAAAGAAGTAAGTGGCTCCACCAATCTCTCTCCAGCCGATAGCCATTTCTCCGTCAGTCAAACGATATTTCCAATAACCATCTTCTTGATACCATTTTTCGTCAACTACAGGGATATCAGGGAAGGTATTTGAAACATTTGCAAATCCTTTATCGCTAATATCAAAAACGGTAGCGTCTTGAGTTTGGCTAGCGGCATGCAGAACCTGAATATTTTTCTTCTGAAGGTATTCTCTGGTTGAAGCAACATTAATATCTCCACCAGTTGTCTGAATAATCATTTTTGGTGATAAGTTTTCAAGGAAATTAATCGTATTTGAAATTGTCGCATCATAATGATGGTTCCATTTCATCATATCAACCTTGCCGATAACTGGACCTAACTTATCTTCTGCTCCCTCGGCATTATCCAAATCTCCACCAAGATAGATTCTCTTTCCTGCCACAGTCACTACTGAAACAATGGAGTTGGAGTTATCATCTCGAACTTTTTTCAGATTCCCTTCAGCATCATATTCATTCTTATAGTTGTAGAGTTGGATATCCATATCACCTAATTTTAGATGACTATCCTCATCTGAAATATTCTGGATAAGAGTAACTCCTCGTTTTTGAGCTGCTCTCAAAGCATTATCATAATTGAAAAGATTATCCCATAGTCCCCAGTTTGCTGTGATCCGATCATCTGAATATTTTTTCAAATAAAACTTACCGACCTGATATCGATTGAGTATTTCGTCTGCTCCACCAATATGGTCACTATGAACATGAGTTCCTATAATAAAATCTAATTTTTTTACACCTATTTGATCCAAGTGGCGAATCAATCGATCCTCCAATACTTGATAATTTCTCATGGAAATTCCCCAGCGGCTTGGATAGCGTGGGTCACTCCCATCAGGGAAGTCATAGTCTTCACCCATATCAATCAAAGCATAGTGACCATTGCTTTCCAGAAGGATGGCATCACTCCCAGATTTTGCTTTAGTATTTATGAAATGGATACGATTGCCCGAACCTGCAGAGATGGTATCTGCATCTACTCCTTGCGATAACTGAATCAGTAATAGAAAGAATGCGAGAACACTATAGCTGACTGATTTTAATAACCATTTATTTTTCACCTTGAAAACTCCTTTATCTTAACAATAAGCAACTTTTTTAATCTAATCAATCCAATAATTTTTATCCCCTCCTGGGACTTGTTGCTCAATAGGCGGTGGAGTCATATAGTTTTCTCCAAATTCGTAGACAAGTATTTCATGGTATTTTCTCGGAACCTTGACCACAATGTCTTCATAAGGCATATCAATCAAATCATAGAGCCATTCTTTTTTTATACCATTTGGATAATAAGGGTCATAGATAGTACAAGTAAGATCTGTTGCTTGATCTACACTATACTTCAAAGCAAGGCTCTCTAATTTTTGATTCCATAGTTGTGGGGAAGTTAAGCGGAAAATAGCTGATCCCATATAACGAGGGAGGTTTTTTAGTCCACCATTCTCAGACTTGATCCCTTTAAAATTCAAAGAAGAAAGGCGAATGAAATATTTGTAGAGCTTCATTTTCTTACGGTCACTTTCCTGTGTTACGACACCATCATAAGGAAAAATGTCAACGCAAGTTCCCAATACGACCGTTGGGTCTACGAGGTTAGCATCTCGACGAGTCCTTACATCATAGACTCTCATATAACTGTATGGATATCCCTTTGTTTCTCTGAATGAAATCAATTTGTAGTAGGGATGATTTTCATTTTGTAAAACCTTATACAGTTTTTCAAATTCATCACGCGCCAAGGAAATATCTGTATCATCATCCCAAGGGATAAATCCTTTATGGCGTACAGCCCCTAGTAAGGTTCCAAAATCAATAAAGTATTTGATTTGATGTTGTTCACAAAGATCATGTAGATACTTTAAAATATCCAATTCTACTTGCTTTATTTCTTCAAGAGTTAAAGTTCTTTCAGACATAGGTTCTATTCTCCTAAATTTGACTATATTTTTAAACGTTTCTTAATCCCAATCCCGTCATTTAGACCTTTTAACAATCTTCCATAATTTAAAATCATGATGAGATACTCTTTGTTCAACCGGTGGCAATTGCATATAGTCTCCGTAGTCTGAGGTCAAAATTTCATGATAATTTTTCGGAATGGTAAATTCCTTACCTTCAAATGTTCCAGTAGTAACTTGTTCCAGCCATTCACGTCTCCACACTGGTTTGTTCATATCCTTGTAGATAAGATAATCCACCTGCTCATAATCTGAGACTTTACGGGATTTTGCAAGCTCTTCAATCTGGGCAACGTATTTGTTCGTATTGGTAAAATAGAAAATAATAACTGACACATAACGTAGCAGTGAATTCAGTACACTTTTCGTATTGGTAATGCCTTTAAAGGTGTAGCAACTCAATTGACGTTTCTTTATCAGTTTCGTCATCTTGTTTTTAAATTCTACGTCATCCTCGTAGCCATCTACAGGGAAAATATCTACATAGATTCCCATATTCGAATCGATGCGAACATCTTCTTCCAGCAAGTAGGTATGGTTATCCTGCACTTTCATGAAGGGATAGACATAGTTGAGATTATTTTTATAAGACATGACCTCGTAACGTTTATCAGGGTTAGCGATAAGGTAGTCTTGCAACTTTTCATAATCTTCTCGTAACATGCAGATATCCATGTCATCATCCCAAGGGATAAATCCTTGATGGCGAACAGCACCAATTAGACTTCCATATGCTAAGAAATACTTGACACCAATTTTCTGACAAACTTCATGAATATACTCCATGATTCCAAGTTCCATCTGTTGAATTTCATTGATGTCTGTTACTTCTTGGTACCGAACTCCTTCATCTCGTTTGCAGACTACGAGTCCATAGCCAATCGCTAGCCAGAAGATGATATTAATAAAGTTGGTTGAATACATAATCTGACTTTCAAATAATTGACCAAACAAGATACCAAAGAATAGGATCATGATCAATTTATCAGTATTTTTCTTGGAAACAATCAAATACGTTAAAAAGCGCTTGATGACATAAGCCAGTACAAGAAGGAAGGATACCAAACCTAGAACTCCCGAACTGACAAATATGGTCACAAAAATGTTATGGAAATTCCCACCGATAAGGGAGTTTTGAATCTCAAATTTACTGAAATATTCTGTGTAATAATCTGGAACATTTCGTACACCATAACCAAAAATTGGTTTGGCACTTCCCATCTTGATGGCATTTTTCCAGATATAGGTTCTACCACTTGGTGTTGTTTCGATTAGATGGAGCTCACCGTTTTTCTTAGTGACAGACGAATCTGTCTCAGCATAGGATTGTCCATTGTTTAAATCTAAGACAGTCGCAGTTTCAGATGAGATATAGATTGAAGTTACATAGCTTAATCCAATATTAGTTGCAGTAATCAGCAAACCAGCAACTATAAAAGTGAGGAATCGTTTAACGATACTTCCTCTAGTAGCAAAGAAACTATAGAGTCCAATCATGAGAAGTAAAGAAAGTAAGGCTCCTCGACTTTGCATCGTAGCGAAGTAAACGAATTGAATCACATTATTCAGTTTAAGATAAACAGAATATTTACTTCCTTTATGGATCAAATACATAGCCAAAATAATGCTAATGTATGAAAATATCGCACTAGCATTTGGATTGACAATCCCCCACAGACGGCCATTCATGACACCATAGTAATAAGATTGTTCGCCAATCTTAAATAGGATGAGGACTCTACTTATCAATAAACCAAACGCAAAAATTGCTGAAGAAAAAGATACAATTTGAACCGTATAGGCAATCCAGTCAAATAATTTTTTAAGTTGCCCTGATTGTAACATGGTAAATAATAAAACATAGGTTACCATGAAGAGGATTTCAATCACATTTCCAATCAGATGTCCTGAGCGATTGAAAACAGCTGATAGCAGATGACTTCCAGCTAAGAGTCCAAATAAGGATAGAAATTTGCGATCTACTGTGATTTCTTTCCACTTAAACAATAAAGTATAGCAAATATAAAGCACTACAATCGCTGATAATCCCTTGTAGAGGGGATTTGCTATCTTATAAACCAGTGAACTCATACTTAAAATCGAAATAAAAACAAATAGATATGCAATCCATAGTTTTGATTTTTCAAAGTATTCATCCATTTTTGAAAAATTCATTTTCAACTCCTTCTCATGATATTAGTTTTTTAATCCAACAATTTTCTTATATAGCCATGGAGAAATGACAAGTGAAAGGATTGCTATCTTGCGAAAAGTGGTGAAATAAGCATCCTTCCATATTTCGCGTCGGTGCTGAACAATCCAAGTCCTCAGCTCGGCTTTCTCCTTTTGATACTCTTCACGTGAAGTAAAGATAATTTTATCGTAAACTGTGATGTACGACCAACATTCTCTATTTTTTAATTCGTATTTTAAATTAGGGAAGGCTTGTGAAACTTGAGCAATTATTCGCTGATAAACTTCTATCGTGTCAAATACATGTCGATTAACAGATGTTGTTGCACTTCCCTCACGGTGATCATAATAATAAACAGGTTTGTCAATAAATACGCAACTGCATCTTGTCTTTAGTAGCAATTCAGTTAAAAATAGAGCATCTTCAGCTAGGTGATAATTGGTATTAAACTTTTCATCCGCAAGCAGGTCTCTCTTAAACAGTTTTGCGACTGGAAAAAATGATGTTCTGGTAGTCATCAGTAGTTCCTTCATGGTTTCTTCTGTTGACCAGAGTTCTGTTTTTCCAGAATGTGGAGGTAGGTCTATTACAATGCCATTTTTGATATGGTGTAGAGGAGCAATTACAAAGCCTACATTCAACCCTTCAACTGCACTTAATAAAGTAGCTAGGTAATCTTGGGTAACGAAATCATCGCTATCAATAAAGGTAACCCAAGAACCCGTCGCTAGCTGAATTCCCATATTTCTAGCATTTGAAACTCCAGCATTCTCGATATGATAAACCTTGATATTCTCATACTGAGATGCTAAGTGATCACAGATCTGTCCACTGGAATCAGTAGAACCATCATTAATTAGGATTAACTCAAAATGGGTATAAGTCTGTTGAAGAATCGACTCCACACATCGCTCCAGATAGGCTTCTACATTGTAGACTGGAACGATAACGCTTATTTTTTCTCCCATCATGCTCCATATTCTCCCTTGTACTCTGTGTAGCTCTTGTCCATGTCTGCTATAATAGCATCATGATGCGGTACTTGCTTGTCCGCTGGCGGCGGTGTCATATAGTCCCCAAAAGCAGTGCTGAGATAGGCATCATAGCCGACTGGGATGGGCATCTCAGTTCCTTCAAATGGCAAGAAAAGATTGTCTTCAAAGGTTGCGATTGGGTATTTGTTTCGCATGTAGCCAGGACCTGAGCATAATTCCGTAATTCCATCGCTCTCAGCCAGACCATACTTGGTCATTTCTTTTTCAGCTTTTTTCCAAATGCGATAACGTAGAGATTTTGGAGTCATGCCGAGTAAGATACGACTTCCCCATTTCATGACTGTACCATGCTTTTCTGGGATAGTTTGCGCACAAAAGAGTGAATAAATCAGGGCCCAACGAACTTGTTTCTTACGCTCAGCTGGATTTTTAGGATAATAATCCAAAGGTAAAACATCCAAGGCCAAACCGTGTGGCAAATCCAAATCCTTCTGATAAGGCTTGATACAAGTGGTTTCCTTATCACGAATGGTAATAAAAAGGTTACGGTCTACAAAATCTTTGTTACTCTTTGACAAGAAATAACGCTCATCTGCATAACGAGGCCACAGTTCTGCTAATTTTTCATAGTCCTTACGTGGCATGAAAAAGTCTAGATCATCATCCCAAGGAATGAAACCTTTGTTACGTAGGGCACCAATGGCTCCTCCACCACAGAGATAGCACAACAAATCATGTTCTTTACAAAATGCGACGAAATATTCAGCCATTTCCAGACTACGAGCCTGAATCGCTTTCAAATCACTCATGTCTCTCCTCTTCTGTCCAATAACGAGTTATATCGTTTTATTATACCATAAAAAAGTCCTAAAAATCCATCAGATACTAAGAAAAATCAAAGCCTAAACCACTTTTTCACTGGTGATTCAAACTTTGATTTTTTTATCGTATTCTATCTCATTCCCATTTGGGCGAGTTTGGTCTGGTATTTATTTTGATCAACTAGAAGTCCTTGTCCACCATAGATATCATAAGCGTCCACCCAGTCACCAAGTTCTGGGATGGTGAGTCTTTCAATGCCATTTTGAGCACCTTCTAGGACAGATAAGCCATTGGTCAACAAGAAGCTATATGGTAGATTTGTTGATGTCATGCCAAAGACTTTTCCAAGTGCCTCTGATCCCGTAAAGAGCTTGGTTGGATCTTTGATTTGCTCAAGAACTGCTGACATGACTTGTTGCTGACGTTTGGTTCGGCCATAGTCTCCCTCATCATCATCACGGAAGCGAGCATAGTTCAGCAAGGTGGACCCATTCATCTGCTGTTTTCCAACTTTGATAGTTTGAGTTGGGGACTCTGTCTCTGTTGCATGAAGGTCATCTCCAACTGTGGCTTCTGTCAAAGGTTGACCATTCAATGTTGAGAATTGAGCATCAATCGTTACTCCGTCAGGGAAGAGGGTATCAATGGCTGTTGCAAAAGCCTGGAAGTCGACCAGGGCATAGTACTTAATATCCAAATCAAAGTTGTCTTTTAGAACCTTGCGGACCATCTCAGCACCTTTTTGCCCTTCTTGTTCCCCAAGTTCATAAGCAACATTGAGTTTGTTATCCGTCTGTTTCTGGCCATTTACAATCTTACTGTACCCATCGATATAAACTAAGTTGTCACGCATAAAGCTGACTAGCTTGATCTTCTTATCCGATCCACTGACATTTAGTACCATGATTGTGTCGGTACGGGTCTCCGCACTATTTTGACCGATACGGCCATCTGTCCCCATGACTAAAATATTCACACCATCTTTGGTATCCTGACCGTTAAAGACCTCTACTTGAGCCGCCTTGGCGTCAGCTGGCTTATTTGTTGGATTGGCTGCTGACTGGAATCCTCGAAGAAACATAAAAATCATCCCTGCAAGCACGCATGTAATCAACAGCAAGAACCAAGTCAGTATTCGTTTAAAGCGAATTCTTCTCTTTTTCTTTTTGACTTTAGGTTGAGGAGCTCCCTTTTCACGTTTCTTAGACCGGCTTCTACTGCCATAAGTCGGAAGATCAATATCTCTACCCCAAGTTTCTTCTTTTTCTTCTTGGTGGAAATGGTGAACTTCAGACTTGGGACCTGCCATTTTCTGTTGCAGATAATCAAACTCCCTCCGTTCACGGTCGTTGAGGTAATGGATATTTTTGAAGAGATAGTCATAACGTAACTGCTCGTGATGACTTAAAGGATTTTCTTTGCTCATTGACTCTCCTTTTCTATATCAGTTATGGTAAAAATCGGGTAGGTTCCCAGTATCTTGTGCTGGATTCCAATGGCTTCTAGTTCTTGTCTGGCAAAATGAACCAGTTCTTTGTCACTATAGTCTACATCGATAATGAAAAAGTATTCTCCCAAGGCTGTTTTAAGGGGGCGACTTTCAATCTTTGTTAAGTCAATCCCTCTCCAAGCAAAGGTCGAAAGTGCCTTGTAAAGAGCACCAGGTAAGTTGTCTGGTAAGGTCAAGGCCAAACTCATTTTTTCAGCTTGCGAGTTCAAAGGAATCTTCGGTATCTCTGCCCCTAACACCCAAAAACGTGTGAAATTGGCTTCCATTTCCTGAATATCCTCGGCAATTAATTCCAAGCCATATTCTTCAGCTGAACTTTTAGGAGCAATAGCTGCATAAGGCTGATCTGGATGTTCCGAAATAAAGCGGGCCGCATAGGCTGTACTAGCAGTCACCTCGATTTGAGCCTCTGGATAGTGTTCATCGATGAATTTTTTTCCCTGAGCCAGAGCCTGAGGATGAGAAAAAATTTTCTCAATTTTTGACTGACCTGGAACTGCCATCAGCTGCTGGTGAATGGATTGAACGATTTCTGCCACTGCTTGGATGCGAGCCTGGTGAAAAAGGTAATCCAAACTTTCATGGACACTACCTTCAATGGAGTTTTCAACTGGTACCACAGAATAGTCCACCAAGCCCTGTTCATAGGCCTTGATAACATCTGTGATATTGGCAAAGGCATGCAATTCCTCTTTGGGAAAGGCTGTCTGCACAACATGATGCGAAAAAGATCCCTTGGGACCTAGATAGGCAATTTTCATCTCAGTTCCTCTATAATTTCCTCTGGGCTTAACTTGGTCACATCCAAAACCCGACTGGCTACTTCCTCATACCAAGCTTGTCTTTCATGGAAAATAGCTGCTAGTTCTTCCTTACTATTATTTAGAAACAGCGGGCGCTGATTGTCCTTATCAGCTGCGATACGTTGGTAGAGGGTTTCAAAATCTGCTTTTAGGTAGATGTTATCAGGATTGGTTTTGAGCAAGTCACGATTTCTCTGAGAAATGACAACTCCTCCGCCAGTTGACACAACTCGGTCCGTTTTTAGTAAGTCAGCTAGGACTTCTGACTCTACTTGACGAAAGGCATCTTCTCCCTTTTCAGTGAAAAAATTCGCAATGGACATGCCCAAACGTTCCTCGATTAAGGCATCCATATCGATGTAGACTGGGTCCAATCCTCTAGCGATTGTCGATTTGCCTGCCCCCATAAATCCGAGTAATACCTTAGCCATGAATCAAAGTCTCCAAATCATCAAAGAAGCTAGGATAGCTGGTATTGATGGCTTCAGCACGGTCAAGCTCCACTTCTCCATCCGCAACCAAGAGGGCTGCGATGGCTGTCATCATGCCGATACGGTGGTCACCAAAAGTATTGACTCTAGCACCGTGAAGGGCTGATTTCCCTTTGATAATCATTCCATCTGCTGTAGGAGTAATATCTGCTCCCATGCTATTTAGGGCGTCTGCCACCACCTGGATGCGATCTGTTTCCTTGACCTTGAGTTCCTCAGCATCCTTGATAACTGTTACACCTTGGGCTTGAGTCGCTAGAAGGGCAATAATAGGCAATTCATCAATCAAACGTGGAATCAAGGCACCACCAATCTCTGTTCCTTTCAAGTCTGAAGACTCAACAGTTAAGGTTGCAGATTTAGCGACTGGATCGATTCCAGTTATTTCCAATTTTCCACCCATGGCGCGAATGACATCAATAATACCAGTACGCGTCTCATTGATGCCTACATTCTGCAGCACCACACGAGAGTTTGGAACAATCAAACCTGCGACCAACCAAAAGGCTGCACTGGAAATATCTCCTGGAACAACTACCTTTTGTCCGATCAGTTTTTGTGGTCCTTGAACTGTGATTTTCTTGCCATCCACACTTAAATGGCCACCAAATTGTTGCAACATATCTTCGGTGTGGTTACGAGTACATTCTTTCTCGATAATAACGGACTCCCACTGAGCCTGCAAGGCTGCAAATATCAAGGCAGACTTGACTTGCGCAGAGGCGATTGGCAACTCATAGTGAATCGGTTTTAAATTTTTCGTCCCTTTTAGGCGAAGAGGGGGGAGGTCTCGCTCTGTTTGCCCCGAAATGCTAACGCCCATTTTTTTCAATGGAATCGTCACACGGTCCATAGGACGTTTAGAAAGACTATCATCTCCAAACATCTCTACTTCGAAGTCTGCACCAGCAAGAACACCTGAGATCAGGCGAATTGAGGTGCCAGAATTTCCCATATCCAAGGCGTTTTGCGGAGCTTTTAAGCCATCCATGCCCACACCTTGAATGGTAATCACACCGTCTGTATCCTCAATTTCAACACCAAGGTCACGAAAAACCTGCATGGTTGAAAGTACATCCTCTCCACGCAAAATATCATAAACCTTAGTCTCGCCCTCAGCCAAACTTCCAAAAATAATCGAACGATGGCTAATAGACTTGTCACCTGGAACCCGGATACTGCCATGTAAGTGGCGAATGTTTGTTTTTAGTTTCATAGTTGACCTCATACTTGCAATACTTTTTCTTATTTTATCACAAAAAAGCCAGAAATTCCTGAAATTTCTGGCTTTTATACAGATAAAATACTATTTCAATAATTCTGAAACAGGTTCAAAGACAATTTTTTCAATGTCTGAAAGGTAAATAGATAATTGTTGCTGTTTGGCAAAGAAATCTGACAAAAGAGCGTTCTCTTGGATTTGCTTGCTGAAAGACTGCATCTTTTCTTTGAAAGAAGCATCTGGCATTTGTCCTGTTTGCGCCATGACTTGGATTTCTTGTTGGAAAGCGAGATAGTCTGCAAAAATCTTGCTAGCTTGTTCATCAGCTTGGATGGCATCTTTGGCTGCCTTAACTGCCTTGTATTCTGGTAATTCGCGTAACCCGCGACTGAGTTCATTTGCACTATCGTAAATATTTGACATGATTTTCTCCTTATTTGATGACGACTGTGTAGTCCGTATTTTCTGTAATTAAGCGCTCAGCTCGTTCCAAATCTTGAGCATTTTTAAATGAAATTTGTAGAATCCCGTGAACATCTTCACGGTTTTCTTCGTTGATGTGGATGTTGACCAAGGAAGTTCCACGTAGCAATTCCAAAATCCGCAAGATGACATCTTCTTCATCGGGAACGTCGACATAGAGGTCGTAAGAACTATCCACACCACCACGTTTATGGATTTCCATAGCCTGACGTTGCGCACGCGCTTGGTTGAAAAAGTTCCAAATCTGCTCTTCTTCCCCCTTGCTAATAGCCTGACCAATCTCATCTAAGCGTTCCTTGAAATCCTCAATCCGATCTAGAATAGTCTCACGATTGGACAATAGAATAGAAGTCCACATACCTGGCTCGCTTTCCGCAATGCGAGTCATATCTCGAAAACCACCCGCAGCAAAGCGTCTCGCCAGTTCATGTTCTTCAGCATAACTAGCAGTTTGTTCCATCAAGCCTGATGCTAAGATATGCGGAAAATGGCTAATCTGAGAAGTCACTCGATCATGCTCCTTGGCATCAATCTCGATAAAACGAGCATGAAGGCCTGAAAGCAGATCCTTCATTTCCTCAAGCGTGTCTGAACTAGTCAAACTAGATGGAGTAAAGATATAGTAGGCATTCTCAAAGAGATTGACATCTGCCGAGGCAGCTCCTGTCTTGTGGCTACCAGCCATGGGATGAGCCCCGACAAAACGAATTGACTTGCTAGCCAAGTATTCCTCAGCAACTTCCACAATGGCAGCCTTGGTAGAGCCCGCATCTGAAATAATGACGCCTTCTTTCAAGTTCAAACCTGCCAACTCCTGAATAAAAGCAATGGTCTGCTTGATCGGCAAGGTCAGAATGATGACATCTGCCAGAGGAGCAAAACTAGCAAAATCATCCGTTCCACGGTCAATTATCCCCCGCTCCAAGGCAATGTCTCTCGAAGTCTGACTGCGATTGTAGCCTAAAATTTCATAATCAGGATGATCGCGTTTGATACCGAGGGCCATCGAAGCACCGATCAAACCAAGACCTGCGATATAGACTGTTTTTGCCATAGGAACTCCTTAATAGTTCTTTGTATACTCACGGTGTTTGGCTACCGCTTCTTTTAATTCTTCTAGATTATCGGAAGAGAATTTTTCAAGGATTTCTTGCGCCAGAACCGTTGCTACAACGGCTTCCATGACCACACCTGCAGCTGGAAGAGCGGTCGGATCACTTCTTTCAACAGTTGCCTTGTAAGGTTCGTGGGTTTCGATATCCACACTCATGAGTGGTTTATAAAGAGTAGGAATGGGTTTCATAACACCACGAACAACAATGGTTTGCCCATTGGTCATGCCACCTTCGAAACCACCTAGATTATTGGTACGACGAGTGTAGCCCTCTTCTTTAGACCAGAGAATTTCATCCATAACCTGGCTGCCTTTACGGTAACCAGCTTCAAAGCCGAGACCAAATTCCACCCCTTTAAAGGCATTGATAGAGACAACTGCTTGGGCCAATCGCGCATCTAATTTTCTGTCCCATTGAACATAGGATCCAAGGCCAACTGGAACACCTCCGACGACTGTCTCCACAACCCCACCGATGGTATCACCGTCACGCTTAATTTGGTCAATATAGTCCTTGATTTCCTGTTCCCGCTCTTGGTTGACAATAGAAACTTCAGACTGGGCAGCTCGTTCCTTAATCTCAGCGACTGTCAGATTTTCAGGTACATCTATTTCCTTGCCACCAAAGACCACGACATGATTGGCAATCTCCATATTTAGCTCAGCCAAAAGTCGTTTGGCTACTGCTCCAACTGCTACTCGCATGGTTGTTTCACGAGCTGATGAACGCTCCAAAGAATTTCGCAAATCGTCAAAACGGTACTTGATGCCCCCAACCAAATCAGCATGACCTGGACGAGGATGAGTGATTTTCCGCTTGCTTTTCAGGCGGTCTTCAATGTCCTCCGCAGACATGATATCCAACCATTTTTGGTGGTCCTTATTGATGACATCCATGGTAATAGGAGCCCCTGTCGTCTTCCCGTGGCGAACGCCCGAAGTAAAGACAACCTGGTCACTCTCAATCTTCATACGACCACCACGACCGTAGCCACCCTGACGGCGTTTAAGGTCTCCATTAATATCCTCAGCTGTCAAAGGAAGTCCAGCAGGAATTCCTTCAATAATAGCCGTCAGACGGGGTCCGTGTGATTCTCCCGCAGTTAAATATCTCATACGTTCTCCTTATTTTACCAAGTAGTCTTTCATCTCTTCCAGAGAAACTGGGTGAATGGTCGCTGAACCAAGCCCTGGTACCAAGACCAATTTCAAGGTGTTCCCACGCGCTTTCTTATCATGAGTCAAAGCCTGATAAAGTTTGTCAACATCCCAGTTTTCATAGTCAACAGGCAAACCAAATTTCTGACACATAGCTGTGATGGACTGGGTTATACCAGCTGGCATGAGGCCTTTTTCCTCAGCAATCTTGGAAATCTGCACCATCCCCATAGCCACAGCCTCACCATGCATGACCTTGCCATAGCCAGCAGTCGCTTCAATAGCATGACCAATAGTGTGCCCAAAATTGAGGTAAAGGCGAACACCATTGTCCAACTCATCCTCGACCACCATCTTCCGCTTAACCTGACAAGAATGTTCAATCAAAGTCTCTGCATGCTCCAGAATGCTCTCTACAGAACCATCCAGCTCCGTCAAGAGAGCCCATAGTTCTGGATCCTCAATCAAGCCATACTTAATAACCTCACCCATTCCTTCAATCAACTCTCTTTTTCCGAGTGTTTCAAGGACAAGCGGATCAATCAGAACTCCATCTGGTTGGGCAAAAGTTCCCACCATATTTTTAGCAAATGGAGTATTGACACCCGTCTTTCCACCGATAGAAGAATCAACCTGAGCAGTCAAACTAGTCGGAATCTGAACAAAGTGAATGCCCCGCATATAGGTAGAGGCTACGAAACCAGCTAGATCCCCAACGACACCACCACCAAGAGCCACAATCCCATCGCTACGAGTCAGACCTTGCTTGACTAAAAATTCATAGACCTTCTGAACAGTGGTTAAATTTTTTCGTTCTTCGCCTTCTAAAAAGTCAAAAACAGCTACCTGAAAACCAGCATCTTCTAGGCTGAGTTTAACCTTCTCTGCATAGAGAGAGGCTACATGGTTGTCGGTTACGATAACCACTTTTTGTGGTTGCCAGAGTTCTCGCAACCATTGACCAGCCTGAGCCAGACAACCTTTTTCAATCTGAATATCATAAGGATGATGCGGAATATCGATTCTGATTTTCATAGTAGGATCTCCTTTTCACTATTTATATTTTTCTGTTAAGGACTGCCAAATTTCTTCTGTCGGCATTTCTTTACCTGTCCACAGTTGAAAAGCTTCAGCAGCTTGATAGAGCAACATTCCCAGACCATTGACAGCTGGATTGCCCTGGCTTCTAGCCCATTTCAAAAATGGTGTCTCAAAAGGTTGGTAAATGATATCTGCGACCAAGAGAGCCTCTGGCAAATTGATACTTTCTGGAACTGGCGACGACTGGCCATCCATCCCTACACTGGTCGCATTGACGAGCAGGTCCGACTCGGCAATCCTTGATTGCAGTTCAGAAAGATCTTCTAAAGCATACAAGTCCACTTTAAAACCTGTTTGCTCCTGCAACTTGTCTAGGTAAGGTCTTGTTTTTTCCATAGAAGCTGAACGTACAAAGACCGAAATCTGACTGACCCCATCCAAAATAGCTTGTGCCAAGATTGATTTGGCCGCACCACCTGCTCCCAGAATGGTCATTTTCTTATCCGAAATTGTAAAAGAAGGCAAGCTCTTAAAGAATCCCTTGCCATCTGTATTATATCCAATTAAAGTTCCGTCTTGATTAACAACTGTATTGACCGCCCCAATCAAACGAGCCTCATCACTCAACTCATCCAGATAAGGAATAACCTGCTCCTTGTAAGGCATAGACAGGTTGATGCCAAACATCTGGTAACGGCGAATATTGGCGACTGTTTCTGCCAAATCACCCGCTTCAATCTCCCAAGCTACATAGACACCATTGGTAGCTGTCGCCTCAAAGGCCCTATTGTGGATAAAGGGTGAAATAGAGTGTTTGATGGGATTGGCAACAACTGCAGCTAAACGTGTATAGCCATCAAGCTTCATCCAAAATCTCCCTGATTCTCTTCATGTTTGATAGCGAAATCTGACCTGGGGCACTCGCTTCATCCAGACTAGCAAATGACCAACTTGAACCCGTCACATCTGAAGTAATGCGTGATACCTTGCCCATTTTCCCCATGGAAATGGTCACGTACTCTTGCTCAGGATTGAGTGTCTTAAATCCTCGAGTGTAATTCATCAGGTCTAAAACATCCTGCTCCGTATGGGCCATAACTGATACCTTGACCACTTTCGGAGAGAGACTGGTCAACTCAGACAAAATTTCCATCATGTTTTCAGGTGTCTCCTGGAAATTATGGTAACTCAAAACAAGATTTGGAAAATCCAACATTTCCTCAAAAACGTCCTTGTAGCTGAAATACTCAAAATCTACATAATCCGGCTGATAAAGCTGAGTAACTTCCTTAATGATTTGAACATACTCTTCTGAGGAAAGTTCGATTTCTCCTCCCTCAGCGCGGGTCCGAAGGGTAAATACAAGTTCGCGTCCTGCAAATTTCTCAAAGATAGCGGGTGCTACCTGTAAAATAGCGTCCTTTGTAAGAAAGTCCGCACGCCACTCAATGATATCGGCATCTTCATACCTAGTTGCATCCAGTTCTTGCGCTTCTTCTAAACTTCTTGGCATCACTGAAACGATTAATTTCATCTACTAACCTTCATACTAATCACCTTGAGGTAATTACTGCTTTCATCTTTTTTATTATAGGCAAAGTCTGCTGGAAGACCATATTGGTTCAAGATCTGATACCTTCTTCCTGCAAAACCTTTATCAATTTGTTCTGTAAATTTCTGGCGGGAAACATTGGCAGCATTGGTACTGGCAATGATAATCCCTCCCGGATTTAAAATCTCTAGACTTTGGGAAATCAACTTGTGATAGTCCTTAGCTACAGAGAATGTTTGTTTTTTATTGCGGGCAAAGCTCGGCGGATCAAGAACAATCACATCATAGGTCAAGCCTTTTCGCTTGGCGTACTTGAAGTACTCAAAGACATCCATGACGATAAAACGGTGATTGTCCGTGCTGAGTCCATTTGCCTGAAAATGAGCTTCTGACAGCTCTCTGGACCGTTTGGCCAAGTCGACAGAAGTCGTCTCACTAGCGCCTCCCATCGCTGCAGCAACTGAAAAGGCAGCCGTATAGGAAAACATATTAAGTAAGGATTTGCCCATGGCTAGACCGTCAACCAGACTTCCACGAACCTCATGCTGGTCCAGGAAAATCCCTGTCATCAAGCCATCATTCATAAAGACTTGATAGAGAACGCCATTCTCAAGAACAGTAAAATCATCCGGCGCTTCCTCACCATAAACATAGGCAGACTCGTAGTCTAGACCTTTAAAACGAATCTTCTCATAAGCCCCCAAGACCTCAGGAAAAACTTCCTTAAAAGCCTTTACGATTAGCTCACGAATTTGGTAAACAAAGGAGTTGTACCAAGAAAAAACAGCATAATCTCCATAGAGATCAACAGTCAGACCACCAAAACCATCCCCCTCTTGGTTAAAAAGGCGAAAGGCAGTAGTCAAGTCATCTTGATAATAAGGCTTTCTATCTTCCTTAGCCTTACGAAACAGGATTTCAAAAAAGGCTTGATTGAAACGAACCTTTTCCTTGCTGACCAACCAACCGATTCCCTTATTCTGTTGAGAAAGATAGGCGCTCCCTAAAAACTTCCCGTCTTGACTAAGAACTTCTACTGCCTGATCCGTCAGTTCAATATCTGTTAAATCACTTGCTTCCAAAAGAACTAGACCCTTAGCTAGCTTTTTTTCAACGCGTCTGCTGACCCTAATTCTATTCATAGCTACTATTATAGCAAATTTTGTGACAATTCTCAAAAAAGAAACCGTTTAACCATTTTTACTTTAGTTTACTGAGTGTCATTTTTGTTAAAATAAGTTTATTCCATTTACTTTTCCACCAAAACATCCTTTCCCTTATAATGGAAAGAGAGATTCTATTCGCTAAAAATAGACAAAAACAGAAATGAGTATAGAATCTTGCGCAAACGTTTGCCTAGTTCTAAACTTTATGGTAGAATAAAACACAACATTGATAAGCAAGAGGAAAAACAATGCAAAATCAAACACTTATGCAATACTTTGAATGGTATCTGCCTCACGACGGCCAACACTGGACGCGACTGACAAATGATGCAGAGCACCTAGCCCATTTGGGAATTAGCCACGTATGGATGCCACCAGCCTTCAAGGCTACAAATGAAAAAGATGTGGGTTACGGGGTATATGACCTATTTGACCTAGGTGAATTTCACCAAAAAGGGACTGTCCGTACCAAGTATGGGGTTAAAGAAGACTATCTTCAAGCCATTCAAGCCCTAAAGGCTCAGGGAATTCGACCTATGGCCGATGTGGTGCTCAATCACAAGGCTGCAGCCGATCACATGGAATCCTTTCAGGTTATTGAAGTGGACCCTGAGGACCGTACCGTTCAACTAAGCGAGCCCTTCACCATCAATGGTTGGACTCACTTTACTTTCGATGGTCGTCAAAATACCTACAATGACTTCCACTGGCACTGGTACCACTTCACAGGTACAGACTACGATGCCAAACGCCGTAAATCTGGCATTTACCTGATCCAAGGGGACAACAAGGGCTGGGCAAACGAGGAATTGGTCGATAATGAAAACGGCAACTACGACTACCTCATGTATGCCGACCTAGACTTTAAGCATCCTGAAGTGATCAAAAATATCTATGACTGGGCTGACTGGTTCATGGAAACGACTGGTATTGCTGGTTTCCGCTTGGATGCCGTCAAACACATTGACTCTTTCTTTATGCGCAATTTCATCCGTGATATGAAGGAAAAATACGGTCAAGATTTCTATGTTTTTGGGGAATTTTGGAACCCAGACAAGGAGGCTAATCTAGACTACCTTGAAAAAACGGAGGAACGTTTTGACCTTGTCGATGTTCGTCTCCACCAGAATCTCTTTGAAGCTAGTCAGGCTGGAGCAAGCTACGACCTTCGTACTATCTTTACTGATAGCTTAGTTGAACTAAAACCCGATAAGGCTGTGACCTTTGTCGACAACCACGATACCCAAAGAGGTCAAGCCCTTGAGTCTACTGTTGAAGAATGGTTCAAACCAGCAGCCTATGCCCTTATTCTATTACGCCAAGATGGTCTTCCATGTGTCTTTTACGGAGATTATTACGGCATTTCAGGGCAATATGCTCAACAAGATTTCAGAGAAATTCTTGATCGTCTCCTAGCCATTCGAAAAGACTTGGCCTATGGAGAGCAAACAGACTACTTTGATGATCCTAACTGTATCGGATGGGTCCGTTCAGGTGCTGAACATCAATCTCCAATCGCTGTCCTTATCTCAAATGACCAAGAAAACAGCAAATCCATGTTTGTCGGTCAAGAATGGGCTGAGCAGACTTTTGTTGATCTCCTTGAAAATCATCCAGCACAAGTTACAATCAATGCTGAAGGGTATGGAGAATTTCCAGTAGCAGCGGGTTCAGTCAGTGTCTGGGCAACAAAATAAACCTATCAGTTACAAGTCAAATCCAAGCGGATTTGGCTTTTTAAGTAGGCAAAAAGACCTACCCAAATGGATAGATCTTTATTGTCTTACAATTTACCTGCTACTGCATCCAAGAGTTCTTGAATTTTCGCTTGGTTGCTTCCTCCTGCCATGGCCATGTCTGGTTTACCACCACCACGTCCATCAACGATTGGAGCCAATTCTTTTACCAAATTACCTGCGTGGATGTCTTTGCTCTTGCTAGCTACAAGAACGTTGACTTTGTCACCGATGGCTGCAACTAGGACAAGCACATCAGAGTAGTCTTTTTGTTTCCAGTTATCCGCAAAGGTACGAAGGGCGCCTGCATCTGATACAGAAACTTGGCTTGCAATGTAACGGTGACCGTTGACTTCCATCACATCCTTGAAGACATCGCCTGCGGCTGCGGCTGCGGCTTTTTCTTTCAATTCTGCATTTTCTTTTTGAAGCTGACGGAGTTGTTCTTGAAGCCCTTCAACCTTATGAGGAACTTCCTTGAGTTGAGGGGCTTTCAAGGTTGATGCGACGGCTTTCAAAGCGTCTTCTTGTTCGCGATAAGCTTCAAAGGCTTCCTTACCAGTTACTGCCAAGATACGGCGAGTTCCTGATCCGATTCCTTCTTCTTTGACAATCTTGAAGAGACCAATCTCAGAAGTGTTGCCAACGTGGGTACCACCACAAAGTTCCACTGAGTAGTCACCAATCGTAACAACACGAACTTCCTTACCGTATTTCTCACCAAAGAGGGCCATAGCTCCCATTTCTTTAGCAGTGTCAATATCTGTCTCAACAGTTTCTACAGCAATTGCTTCCCAGATTTTCTCATTGACTTGCTGTTCAATGGCGCGCAACTCTTCAGGAGTTACAGCTTGGAAGTGAGTGAAGTCAAAGCGAAGGAATTCTACTTCGTTCAGAGATCCTGCTTGTGTCGCATGGTGTCCAAGGATATTGTGAAGGGCCGCATGGAGCAAGTGAGTCGCAGTGTGGTTTTTCATGACACGGTGACGACGATTGCTGTCAATAGCCAAGGTGTATTCTTGGTTCAAAGCAAGAGGAGCAAGAACTTCAACAGTATGAAGAGCTTGGCCATTTGGTGCTTTTTGAACATCTATCACAGTAGCCACGACATTTCCAGCAGCGTCCAAGATTTGACCGTGGTCAGCTACTTGTCCACCCATTTCAGCATAGAATGGAGTTTCCGCAAAGATAAGAGAGGCAGTTCCTTCAGAAACAGCTTCTACTTCTGCATTGTCAGCCACGATAGCCACCAACTTAGAAGGCAATTGGCTGGCATTATAGTTGAAGACACTTTCCACTGTAATGTTTTGGAGGGTTTCATTTTGCATTCCCATTGAGCCACCCTTAACAGCAGATGCACGCGCACGCTCTTGCTGCTCTTTCATGGCTGCTTCAAAACCTTCACGGTCTACAGTCATACCAGCTTCTTCAGCGATTTCTTCTGTCAATTCCACTGGGAATCCATAAGTATCGTAGAGTTTGAAAACATCTGAACCAGCAATGACCGTTTGACCTTTGGCTTTCAAGTCAGCTACGATGGTTTCTGCAAAGTGTTGACCTGAGTGAAGAGTACGGGCAAATGACTCTTCCTCGCTCTTGACAATTTTCTCGATAAAGTCACGTTTTTCAAGCACTTCTGGGTAGTAGCTTTCCATGATTTTTCCAACAGTTGGAACGAGTTTGTAAAGGAAAGGCTCGTTGATACCCAATTTTTGACCGTGCATAGACGCGCGACGGAGGAGACGGCGAAGGACATAACCACGACCTTCATTTCCAGGAAGGGCACCATCACCGATGGCAAATGAAAGAGAACGGATATGGTCAGCAATGACCTTGAAGCTCATGTTGTCGCCATCTTGGTCATAAACCTTACCAGACAATTTCTCAACTTCACGGATGATTGGCATGAAGAGGTCTGTTTCAAAGTTTGTCTTAGCCCCTTGAATAACGGCCACCAAACGCTCCAAACCAGCGCCCGTATCAATGTTCTTGTGTGGCAATTCCTTGTACTCACTACGAGGTACGGCTGGGTCAGCGTTAAATTGTGACAAAACGATGTTCCAGATTTCGATGTAACGGTCATTTTCGATATCTTCTGCAAGAAGACGAATACCGATATTTTCTGGATCAAAGGCTTCTCCACGGTCAAAGAAGATCTCTGTATCTGGTCCAGAAGGTCCAGCACCGATTTCCCAGAAATTATCCTCGATTGGGATCAAGTGACTTGGATCTACACCAACAGCAATCCAACGATTGTATGAATCTTTGTCATCAGGGTAATAGGTCATGTAGAGTTTTTCAGCTGGAAAATCAAACCATTCTGGGCTTGTCAAAAGCTCATAAGCCCAAGTGATAGCTTCATCACGGAAGTAATCCCCGATAGAGAAGTTCCCCAACATTTCAAACATAGTATGGTGACGCGCAGTTTTTCCGACATTTTCGATGTCGTTGGTACGGATAGCCTTTTGCGCATTGGTGATACGTGGATTTTCAGGTTTGATAGTCCCGTCAAAGTATTTCTTAAGAGTTGCCACTCCTGAGTTGATCCACAAAAGAGTTGGGTCGTTTACTGGAACCAAACTCACTGATGGTTCTACAGAGTGACCTTTGCTTGCCCAGAAGTCAAGCCACATTTGGCGAACTTGAGCACTAGATAGTTGTTTCATAATATCTCCTTATTTACTTATTTAATTTGATTGGCTTTCCAGCATTTCCACATAGTCAATCGCGACACAAAGGGAAATGACTAGGTCTGCATAAGAGTCTTCATAGACGGTTACGTTGTAAGTCGATGTTAAATGGAAAATCTCTTTCCTAATCTCGGCGACAAGCTGATCACGATCATCTAGTAATTTGAAATTCAAATCCCAGATATTGCCCTCGATGCGAAGTCCCAGATTATCAAACTCATACTTATCTCGCCAGAAGGTCAACTTCTTACGAATAACGAAATTTGAACCGTTTCGTAGCTGAATAGTAAATCGAGGAAGCAAAGTGAAAAATTCTTTACTAATCTCACTGACTTGCTCACCATAGGCGTCATAGATGGTAAAGGTCTTAGGAATTTGGAAGAAAGATCCCTCCACTTGATAGTTCACTACTCCTCTATCATCCTTGATATCAAAACGTTCGCCTCCAAGACGAAATTTTTGTTTCACGAGAAATGTCTTCATAAACACCTCCAAAAATCAAAAGACAAGTCCATATCACGAAGGGCGAAAAACCGCGGTACCACCTTCATTCAATGAACTTGTCATTCTCTTATTCTTATGCAATTGTCTGATTGAGTAGCATGATTTCCTAGCTTAGATGGCTCGCAGCACCGCCATTTCTCTGGACTAAGACAACTGAAAATCAATTCTCAACTTTCTTATTATATCGTTTTTTAAAGCTTGCGTCAACTGGAAAAGCCGACAATAAACCAAATATCCTACTTCCGATACATTTTAAACTGTAGGAAGAGGTCGCTATATTTTCCTGTCCATTTATGGTCAAATTTCTCATAAACTTCCAGGTGTTTCATGGTATCAGCGTCTGGATAGAAGGATTTGTCCTCACGAGTCTCCTCTGGGAGCATTTCCTTTGCTGGTAGGTTTGGTGTTGAGTAACCTACATACTCCGCATTTTTCAGAGCATTTTCGGGTTTCAACATAAAGTTGATAAAGGCATAGGCGGCATCTTGATTTTTCACGGTTTTTGGAATGACCATGTTATCAAACCAGAGATTGCTGGCCTCAGTCGGAACGACATACTTGAGGTTAGGATTTTTCTCCAACATCTGGCTGGCTTCCCCAGAGAAAGTCACACCGATAGCAGCGTTGTTCTGAATCATGTAACCCTTCATCTCGTCTGCCACAATGGCCTTGATATTTGGAGTCAGTTTGTAGAGCTTGTCTACCGTTTCTTCCAACTGCTGAGGATCCTTAGAGTTAAGACTGTAACCGAGCGAGTTAAGCCCGAGTCCCAGCACCTCACGCGCCCCATCAAAAAGCATGATGGAATCCTTGTATTCTGGTTTCCAGAGGTCATCCCAATGCTCAGGCGCCTCATCTACCTTGGTTTCATTGTAGACGATTCCCAAGGTCCCCCAGAAGTAAGGGATGGAGAATTTATTGCCCGGGTCAAAAGACTGGTTGAGGAACTCAGGTCCGATATTTTCGATTCCTTCAATTTTTGAATAATCAAGCGGAACCAAGAGGTCTTCGTCCTTCATCTTGTTGATCATGTATTCACTCGGGATGGCAATATCGTAGGTCGTTCCACCCTGCTTGATCTTGGTATACATGGCTTCGTTGGAATCAAAGGTCTCATACTGGACTTGGACTCCTGTTTCTTCTGTGAATTTCTCCAAGAGTTCGGGATCGATATAGTCCCCCCAGTTGTAGATAACCAATTTTTGACTATCTCGACTGTTGATTTTACTATCTAGATGATGGGAAATCCCCCACAAGACAAGGATAATTGCTACAATTCCTGCTAAAAATGAATAGAGTTTTTTCATGCTTGCTCCTCCTTCTCACGTGAGATAAAGTAATAACCTACAACTAGGATAATACTAAAGAGAAAGACAAGTGCAGACAGGGCATTGATCTCTAACGAAATCCCCTTACGAGCACGAGAGTAGATCTCAACTGACAGGGTTGAAAAGCCATTTCCCGTCACAAAGAAGGTCACGGCAAAGTCATCTAGCGAATAGGTGAAGGCCATAAAATAACCTGCAATGATAGACGGTGTCAGGTAAGGAAGCATGATTTCCTTAAACATCTGAAATTGACTGGCACCTAAGTCATAGGCCGCATGAATCATGTCATCATTCATCTCCTTGAGACGAGGCAAGACCATCAAGACCACGATAGGGATGGAAAAGGCCACGTGACTAGATAGAACTGTCAGAAATCCAAGTGAAAACTTAAGCTGGGTAAAGAGAATCAAGAAGCTAGCACCAATCATAACATCAGGCGCAACCATGAGGATATTATTGAGTGATAAAAAGGCTTCTTGGTATTTCTTACGAGACTGGTAAATGTAAATAGCACCGAAAGTCCCTATAACAGTCGCAATCAAGGCTGACAGAAAGGCCAAGAAAAAGGTTTGGGTGAGGATCAACATGAGACGACCATCACCAAACATGGTTTTAAAATGGCTCAAGCTAAAACCAGTAAAACTATTCATATCATCCCCTGCATTAAAGGCATAGCCAATCAAGTAAAAGATTGGCAAATATAGGATGATAAAGACAAAGGCTAGGTAGAGATTGGCAAATTTCTTCATCGTTCTCTCCTTTCCTTGGTCACCCACATGGTGATGAACATGGTTAGGATGAGGATCACACCGATGGTAGAACCCATACCGTAGTTGTCATTGGTCAGGAAGTTCTGCTCAATGGCCGTTCCCAGCGTGATAACACGGTTCCCACCAATCAAACGTGTCAGCATGAAGAGACTCAAGCTGGGGATAAAGACAGACTGAACCCCACTTCTCACTCCATTCATAGATAGAGGGAAGATGACATGGCGGAAAGTTTCCCACTTGGTCGCACCGAGGTCGTAGCTGGCATTGATGAGATTGTTATCCATATCATCCAAGACATTGAAAATCGGCAAAATCATAAAGGGAAGCTCGATGTAGCTTGCGACAAAGATGAAGGAGAAATCCGTAAAGAGCAACTGCTGCGAACCGATTCCGATAAATTCCAAAAATTGGTTAATAGAGCCATTTTGACCAAAAATCCCGATAAAGGCATAGGCCTTAAGAAGCAGATTGATCCAGGTTGGCAAGATAATCAGCATGAGCCAGAGTTGACGGTGCTTGAGACGGGTCAAAAAGAGGGCTGTTGGATAGCTGATGAGCAATGTTACTAAGGTCACAATTCCTGCATAGAGGACTGAGTTGAAGCTCATTTTAAGATAGGTCAAGTTTTGTGACGCAAAGTAGGATTTATAGTTTTCTAAGCTAAATTGGCCTTCAATGTTGAAAAAGGATTGACCGAAAATCAAGACCAAGGGTGCGAGAACAAAGAGGACAATCCAAAGCATGTAGGGCACTACAAAGAGTTTAGAGGTTGTTTTCTTCATCTCTTTCCTCCTCGATCGCGTTAATCAGACCTGCTTCTTGCTCTTCGATTTCTACGTACTCCTCGATACGAGCATCGAACTCTTCTTCGGTTTCGTTGAGACGCATGATGTGGATATCTTCTGGTTCAAAGTCCAGACCGATTTCCTCGCCAACAATGGCCTTACGAGTCGAGTGGATCATCCATTCATTTCCGAGCTCGTCATAGGCGATAATCTCGTAATGAACCCCACGGAAAAGCTGGGTATCAACCTTGACTTGGAGCTTGCCTTCTTCAGGAAGGGTAATGCGCAAGTCCTCTGGACGAATGACAACCTCAACTGGCTCATTTGGCTTCATCCCCCCATCGACCGCTTCGAAGCGTTTGCCGTTAAACTCAACCAAGTAGTCTTCAATCATGGTTCCTGGCAAGATATTGGACTCGCCGATAAAGGTGGCAACAAAGTGGTTGATTGGCTCATCATAGATATCTACAGGTGTTCCAGACTGAACAATCTCTCCATCGTTCATAACGAAAATCCAGTCACTCATAGCCAGGGCTTCCTCCTGATCGTGAGTGACAAAGACAAAGGTAATCCCCAATCGTTGCTGCAGTTCACGCAGTTCGTACTGCATGTCCGTTCGCAATTTCAAGTCCAGCGCTGACAAGGGCTCATCCAACAAGACCACACGGGGTTGGTTGATGATGGCACGGGCAATGGCTACACGCTGACGTTGTCCTCCAGAGAGTTTACGGATGGAACGTTTTTCATAACCTTCCAACTGAACCATCTTGAGCACTTCCGCTACACGTTGCTCGATTTCTTTCTTGTCGATTTTACGCAAGCGGAGCGGAAAGGCAACATTTTCAAACACATTCATATGTGGAAACAAGGCATAGGATTGGAAGACCGTATGGACGTCTCGCTTGTTGGTTGGGATGTCGTTAATCCGTACCCCATCCAGTAAAATATCCCCTGTCGTCGCATCTAGTAAACCTGCAATGATGTTCAGGATGGTTGATTTCCCAGAACCAGATGCGCCTAGTAAGGTATAGAACTTTCCCTCTTCCAACTCAAAGTTAATGTCTTTGAGAACCTTGGTGTTGCTGTCTTCAAAAACTTTAGAGACGTTTTTGAATTCAATAATTGGTTTTTTCAATTCCTCTAAATTCCTTCTTCTTCGTAAATTAACAGATCAGGGCTCTGTCAGACCGCTACTACCTCGTGTAGGAGATTGAACTGCCTACATACATCTTCACTAACGATAGGCTTTCACCCCTTTACAATGGTGGTTATAGCAGCAACTTTTCTACCCCAACCTTATTCTTTCTCACCCAAGATACGAACTTCTCGCTCTAAGGTAACACCTGAGTGTTCCTTGACTTTTTCAATAACAGATTGGATCAAGTCCTCGTAGTCTTTCGCTGTTCCGTCAGCAACATTGATCATGAAACCGGCATGCTTTTCAGATACTTCCACACCACCGATACGATAGCCTTTCAAGCCAGCCTCTGAAATCAACTGTCCTGCAAAATGCCCCACTGGTCGCTTAAAGACTGAACCACAAGATGGGTATTCTAATGGTTGTTTGAGTTCACGTAGGTGCGTCAAGCGGTCCATTTCTTGCTTGATAACCTGATGATTCCCTGGAGATAGGGCAAATTTAGCTGACAAGACAATAGCCCCAGAATCCTGAATAGCTGAATGACGGTAACCAAAAGCCAAGTCCTTGACTGACAAGGTCTCGATTTCCCCTTCCTTGGTCAAAATTTGACAAGACTGCAAGATATGAGCAATCTCTCCTCCATAGGCACCCGCATTCATAAAGACAGCTCCTCCGATGCTTCCAGGAATCCCACAAGCAAACTCAAAACCAGTCAAACTATGACGGAGGGCAATACGTGTTGTTTCGATCAAGTTCGCTCCTGCTTCCGCTTCAATGGTATAGCCATCAACTGAAACGTTATTAAGCTTATCGCACAAGATGACAAAACCACGGATTCCACCTTCACGAACGATGATATTACTAGCATTTCCTAGCACCATCCAAGGAATATTCTCTTGATTGGCAAATTGGACGACACGGGCCATCTCATAGCGATTGCGTGGCAAAACTAGATAATCCGCTCGACCTCCTACCTTGGTATAGGTATAGGTCTTCAAAGGTTCCTTAAAACGAATATCGATTCCTTCTAGGATTTCAAGCATTTTTTCTTTTACTGACATGTCACTCTTCCTTTTTCAAAATTCATTCCATTATACCATTTTTAGAGACATTTGACGACCATAAAAAGAGCTTGTTTTATCCTTACATAAAAAAAGAGGTCTCCCCTCTTTTTATGATTTTTTCCAAAATGTAAATTTTGTCAGCCAGATAAAGACTAAAAGTTCTACGAGAAGAACAAACTCAACTAGAAGCGGATTCGCAATCCAGCCCACTTGAGATAGAGCTGGAGCTAAGTCGAACAAGGCATGTAATCCATAGGCAGCAACGAGATAAATCCATTTCTTTTGACGGACACTTTGATAGACCCAGACAGTAAGGCTAATTTGGAGAACCAGAGCAAGGACACGCTCAACTCCTAGTAGATAGATCTGCCATGCTGATAGAGACTGAACTGTTTCTAATGTACTCTTTGTAAGAAGATTCGCCGCATCAGTATTTGATGACTGTACTAGTGAAAAGAGGATCAAAAGGCTAATCAAACTTCCCATTCCGAGGTAGAGCATCTCTAAGCCTCCATGTCCTAAGCCATAAGCCCAAGCATCTCGATCTTCCAACTTTCTCTTTTTCTCCAACCATTTAAAAAAGACAAAACGGGCCGTCTCTTCAAAGAGGGCAGCCATGGCAATCCCATAAAGGACGTATAAGAAAGGCTGCTCCTGCATGAGCGGAATGGTTCCATCTTTTTGCGGATGGAGTACCAGAAGGTGAACCATCTTCTCTAACACTTGAGAAGAAACAAAAAATGCGATTGCCCCCAAGCCCATCACTGCAAGAGAGATTTTAAACCGTTTTTTGGCATACCAAGTTCCACCTACTAGAATGAGAACTAAAGCGATCATGGTGAGGATAATATGTACTGTCATCTTTTTCTCCTATTCTGACTTATCAATATCTTTCTTCATCTCGTCAACGTTAAATTTGGCAAATAAATACTGGCGATCTTGGACTGGAAAACGTTGGTCCAACTGGTCGACTGCCCCAACCTCGATCATTCCTTCTTTGATAACAAAGTCCATCACATGCCCACCAAAGGTCAAATCATCTGAGATAAAATGCAAATGGTAACCTGCAACACTCACTCCATGGAAAATCTCCGGTGTCCAAAATCCAACAATGGTTCCCGATACATTTTCACGGCTATATTCAGGTTGGTGAGTCGCGACATCTGCAAACTTGGTATCAGGTGTGGATTTGGGAATCATTCGCACATGCATTTGTGAAAATTCACCATGAATCTTGATGGAACGAAAAAGATTTTCCCCATCATAGTAGGATTCAATTCGCTTTTCCAATTCCTTATCTGTCATCTCAAAGCGCTGACGAAAAATCACCTCTGCCTGATGAGGGACCACTGCTGCATAGGGAATAAGAGCATCCGCTGCCACTTCAACGATTTCAGGCGTTTGACCAGAACCCTTGGCTTGATAAGCCTTGCCATCAAGGACAATCAACTCCCCATCAATCGAATCCAATGTTCCCAAACCAAGGTCACCATGTTCCAGCAATTCTCCCACTGTCATGGTTCCACCATAGAGACCTGCCATTAGGGCACCTAAAGTATTGTATTGAAATAATTTTACCGGTTCCTGCACTTTTCTATCCATTCTCTTTCTTATCTTCTTTTCAATGAATCATCATACTTTCTAAGTATATCACATTTGCTCCTAGTTGTGAAAGGGAGAAATGCTTTTTACCATTGCCAAGCAGGCAAAAAAAAGGTACAATGTAACAAAATCAACGGAGGTCTGGAATGAAGAAAGAAAGTAAATACCAAGCAGTCGTTTCCTTTCTCAAAAAAGGGATTGAATCAGGAAAATTTCCAACAGGCAGCCGGCTTCCCTCCATCCGTCAATTGAGCCAAGACTTCCACTGTAGCAAGGACACTATCCAGCGAGCCCTGCTGGAATTACGCCATGAACAATACCTCTATGCCAAACCCCAAAGTGGCTACTATGTTCTAGAACAAGGACAGCACCAAGACTTGGAAATCGAAGTCACTGACGAACATGCCAGTGCCTATGACGACTTCCGACTCTGTGTCAATGAAACCCTGATAGGTCGAGAAAACTACCTCTTCAACTACTACGATAACCAAGAAGGCCTTGAGGAACTCAGACAATCTGTCCATCAACTCCTCTTTGACCAAGCCCTCTACTGTAAACCCGACCAACTGGTTCTAACATCTGGTACCCAGCAAGCTCTCTTTATCCTTTCTCAGATTGACTTCCCGAGCAAGGGAGCTGAAATTTTGGTCGAACAACCGACTTACCACCGGATGAACCGTCTCTTGGTCGCTCAAGGATTAGCCTACCAGACCATTGAACGCCGAATCGATGGCATCAACCTTGAAGAACTGGAAGAACAGTTCAAATCTGGGAAAATAAAGTTTTTCTATACCATTCCTCGCTTCCACTATCCCCTAGGTCATTCCTATTCTGATCAGGAAAAAAGGGCTATTTTGGATCTAGCAAATCAGTATGGTGTATATATCGTCGAGGATGATTATCTAGGTGACTTAGACTCTAAAAAGGGACAAACCTTCCACTATCTGGATACTGAGGATCGGGTCATTTATATCAAGTCCTTCTCAACTAGTCTCTTTCCAGCCCTTCGTATTACCGCCCTCATTCTCCCAAATGACCTAAAAGAGGCCTTTGTTTCCTACAAAAATATCCTGGACTATGACAGCAATCTCATCATGCAAAAGGCTCTTTCTCTTTATATTGATAGCCAGTTATTTGAAAAAAATCGACTGGCTCGATTGACCCTTCAAGAGAACTATCAGGCTCAGATTAAGGAAGTACTTGAAAAAAACACCTGTCCCTTGCCCCACTACCCTCTACACGATGGTCTTTTGCTTGATTTGAGACACTATCCTAAGATTGCCAGTTTGAAACACAGCTCACTCAAATTAGACTTTTTTGAGAAGGCTTATTTGGATGTCTGTCCTTATCAGTTCGCCAAAGTCTCTCTTGAAAATCTAGAAGAGCTATTAGAATACATAAAAGCAGAGTCGGATTAAAGTCCAACTCAGCTTTTTCTTATTGTTCAACTTCTGTTAGTTTCGCTGCTTTTTCAAGATAGTTTTGATAGGTTCCGTCATCTTTCAGTTTTTGGATAACCTTATCTACTACTGCTTTCAAGTCTGATTGATCCTTCTTGATAGCAACAGCATTGGCTTCGCCATCTTTCATCGTCAAGTTAACAGATGCAACGACAAGATCTGAGTTTTTACCTGCGTAGCTAAGAGCAACTGGTTCATCCATATGAACAGCATCCACTTTTCCAGCCTGCAATTCATTGACTGCTTCTCCAATATTGGTCAAGGATGTCAACTGGGCATTTGGCAATTGTTCCTTGACCATGGTTTCTGGCACAGTTCCCTTTTGAGCTGCGATATTGGCACTTGCGAGGCTTGTAAGATCCTTGTATTTGTCTAAATCGGCTTTTCTAACCAAGAAACTCATCTTATTTTCATAGTAAGGGATTGAAAAGTCAAAGACTTCCTTTCTCTCATCTGTAGCACTAATTCCTGCAATGGCCAAGTCAGCCTTTCCAGTTTGAAGACTGGTCAAGACATTGTCAAAACTCATGCTAGAGATTTCAAGTTTAACCCCAAGCTCGTCCGCAATCGCTTGAGCCATATCAATATCTGCACCAACCACTTGGTTTTTACCATCTACCAAGGCTTGGAATTCAAATGGCGCATAGTCTGGACTAGTCGCAACGACTAGCTTTCCTTTTTGTTTAATAGCGTCCACAGCAGACTGAGAACTATCTGTTCCTGACTGGCAAGCTACTAAAACCATGCTGGCAAGCATGCTACACACAACTAATATCCATTTCTTAAATTTCATAAATAAACGACCTTTCTGTTAATTCTGAATAATTATAACTCTTTTAAAAATAGTTGTCAACCCTTTTAGAGATTTTGATTGTAAAACAATTCTTTTCATAAAAAAAGAAGACTGATTTATTTTAATCAGCCTTTTCTTCTGTATATTTAAACCGTTTCTTATAGTTCGACAATCTTACCTGTTTCAAAGTAAACAACCCATTCACAGATATTTTTTGCGTAGTCTCCGATACGTTCTAAGAAAGAAATGACCTGGAAGTAATCACGGCCTGTAACGATGGCTTCAGGATTTTTCCTAATTTCTTCTGTAGCCAAATCTCGGATGCTATCAAAGTAATGGTTGATTTTTTCATCCATCGCTGCTACTTCGTAGGCTTGATCCACAGAACCGTTGAGATAGAGATCTAGAGCTGCTTCGACGAAGTTTTTCACGTCGCGTCCCATCTTTTTGATTTCTTCTTCAACAGAAGGGATACGTTGCTCCCCCTTCATACGAATGGTCGCCTCAGCGATAGACACTGCATGATCTCCCATGCGTTCCACGTCTGACACTGCCTTGAGAACAGTCAAGACGGTACGAAGATCTTGCGAAACAGGTTGTTGAAGGGCAATCATTTCAAATGATTTCTTTTCCAACTTCACTTCATATTCATTTACTTCTGCATCGTCTTCGATGACTTCTTTTGCCAAATCACGGTCATGCGTAACAAAGGCACGCACTGTACGATTGATCTGCGAGAGCACTTCTTGTCCCATAGCATAGAACTGGTTGTGCAATTTCTCCAAATCTTCTTCAAATTGAGATCGTAACATCATTCAACTCCTTATCCAAATTTTCCTGTAATATAATCTTCTGTTTCCTTGTTTTGTGGGTCTAGGAACATCTTCTTCGTATCGTTAAACTCGATCAAATCCCCATCTAGGAAAAATCCTGTTTTATCAGAGATACGAGAGGCTTGTTGCATCGAACGCGTTACCAAGAGCATGGTGTATTTATCTTTCAGACCATACAAGGTTTCCTCAATCTTACCTGCAGAAATAGGATCCAAAGCTGAAGTTGGTTCATCTAAGAGGATAATTTTAGGACTGGTTGCTAAGACACGAGCAACACAAACACGTTGTTGTTGTCCACCTGAGAGACCAATGGCCGAATCATGCAAACGATCCTTTACTTCATCCCAGATAGAAGCACGTTGCAAGGCCTTTTCTACTGCTTCATCAAGAACTTGCTTGTCCTTAACACCATTGATACGTAGCCCATAGACAACATTTTCGTAGATAGACATAGGGAAGGGATTGGGCTGTTGAAAGACCATACCGATTTCCTTACGCAATTCAACCGTATCGGTGCGGGGGCTGTATATATTGTGACCATTATAGACTACTGATCCTGTTGTTGTCACTTCAGGATTTAGATCGCCCATGCGGTTGATAGCTTTGAGCAGGGTAGACTTTCCTGATCCAGAAGGACCAATCAAGGCCGTTATTTCCTTAGGTTGGAAAGAAAGGGAAACACTATTCAAGGCCTTCTTTTTATTGTAATAAACGGACAGGTCTGACACCTGTAAAATCGCTTCTGACATACCGTTTCCTTTCTAACCAAAGTGTCCCGTTACATAGTCATTGGTTGACTGTAACTTAGCATTCTGGAAAATATTGGAGGTCTTATCGTACTCAATCAAATCACCCAAGTAGAAAAATCCTGTGTAGTCACTCGCACGCGCAGCCTGTTGCATACTGTGGGTAACGATGATGATGGTAAAGTCCTTCTTCAATTCCAACATGGTTTCTTCCAGCTGGGCTGTCGCAATCGGATCCAAGGCTGAAGCAGGCTCATCCATCAAGAGGATATCTGGCTTGACAGAGATGGCGCGAGCGATACAGAGACGTTGTTGCTGACCACCAGAAAGCATCAAGGCTGATTTGTGTAGGTCATCTTTGACCTGATCCCATAGGGCGGCCTGACGAAGAGAGGTTTCTACAATTTCATCAAGGACTTTCTTATCCTTAACACCTGCACGTTCGTGTGCAAAGGTGATGTTACGGTAGATTGATTTAGCAAATGGATTTGGACGTTGGAAGACCATCCCGATATGCTTTCGCATCTCATAGACATTGATTTCTGGACGGTTGACGTCAATCCCTCGGTAGAGGATTTGACCTGTGACCTTGGCAATATCAATGGTATCATTCATCCGATTGAGACTGCGAAGATAGGTAGATTTTCCTGATCCAGAAGGACCAATCAAGGCTGTAATTTTATTTTTTTCAAATTGCATATCGATGCCCTTGATGGATTCATTTTTACCATAGTAAACATGTAAATCCTTAGTAGAGAGGGCCACTTTTTCTTCAGGGAAGGTGATGATATGCTTTTCATCCCAGTTATATTTTGACATGGCTTCTCCTTTAGGCAGCGGTTAATTTCTTGTGTAAATAGCTTCCGAGTTTGCGTGCCCCAAAGTTAAAAATCAAGATAAAGATGAGGAGCACTGCGGCAGAACCAGCAGATACAATGGTAGCATCAGGAATGGTTCCTTCACTGTTGACCTTCCAGATGTGGACAGCCAAGGTTTCTGCTTGTCGGAAGATTGAGATAGGGCTGGTAACACTGAGGATATTCCAGTTAGACCAGTCAAGGGCTGGAGCGGATTGTCCTGCAGTATAGATAAGAGCGGCGGCCTCACCAAAGATACGACCAGATGCCAAAACAACACCCGTTACGATACCTGGAAGAGCTTCTGGAATGACAACATGAACTACAGTCTCCCAACGAGAAATTCCAAGGGCCAGACCAGCCTCACGTTGTGTATGGTGAACGTGTTTTAAACTGTCCTCAACATTTCGAGTCATCTGAGGGAGGTTAAAGACCGTCAAGGCCAAGGCACCTGAAATGATTGAAAATCCATACTCAAACTGGACAACAAAGATCAAGTAACCAAAGAGACCCACAACGACTGATGGTAGAGAAGACAAAATCTCAATACAGGTACGAATAAAATTGGTCACAGGTCCTTTTTTGGCATACTCAGCGAGGAAAACGCCAGCTCCCATAGACAGGGGAACAGAAATAATCAAGGTAATGACCAAAAGGAAGAAGGAATTGTAGAGCTGAATCCCAATACCTCCACCTGCTTGATAAGAGGAAGATTTCCCAGTCAAGAAAGACCAAGAGATATGCGGTAACCCTCTCACCAAGATATAGAGAATCAAAGATGCCAAAATGGCCACGATGATACCCGCGATGGTATAGAGGACAGCTGTTGCAAGTTTATCTAATTTCTTAGCGTGCATAGTTTTTCTTTCCTCTTTCTTTCGTAATCAATTTAATCACACTGTTAAAGGCCAAACTCATCAAGAGCAAGACTAAGGCCAGTGACCAGAGAACGTTATTATCAACCGTTCCCATGACGGTATTTCCGATACCCATAGTCAATACAGATGTCAAGGTCGCAGCTGGTGTTGTGAGCGAAGTTGGGATAACTGCTGAGTTTCCGACCACCATCTGAATAGCAAGGGCTTCACCGAAGGCACGCGCCATCCCAAAGACCACTGCTGTGAAAATGCCAGAGCGAGCAGCCTTCAAGGTCACCCGCCAGATGGTTTGCCAACGAGTAGCTCCCATAGCTAAACTAGCTTCACGGTAGTGACGAGGAACAGCACGCAAGCTGTCTGTTGTCATAAAAGTTACAGTTGGTAGGATCATGACAAAGAGAACGAAAATCCCTGACAAGATCCCAAAACCAGTTCCACCAAAGACGCTACGAACAAAAGGCACCACAACTTGTAAACCGATAAATCCATAGACGACTGAAGGAATACCGACGAGGAGTTCAATGGCCGGTTGCAAAATCTTTGCACCCTTTGGTGATACTTCTGTCATAAAGACCGCAGCACCAATAGCAAAGGGTGTTGCGATGAGGGCTGATAAAATCGTCACAATAAAGGAACCCAAAATCATTGGAAGGGCACCAAATTGTTTCCCTGAAGGATTCCAAGTTTGTCCAAAGAGGAAATCAAAGATGTTGACCCCATTGACAAAGAAGGTCGATAAGCCTTTTTGGGCTACAAAAATCAAAATCATTGCCACAATGATAACAATCAAAGAAAGGCAAGTGAAGGTCAAACCTTTACCAAACTTCTCAAGGCGAGAGTTCTTTGAAGGAGATAGTAATTTTTTTGATAATTCTTCTTGATTCATTATTGACCTCCTTCTACTGCTGTAACGGTACCTGAAGCATCCTTTTGGACTTTCATTTCATTGATAGAGATATAGCCCATGCCCTTAACAATTCCATTTTGGGCTTCATCTGAGAGGACGAAATTCAGGAATTCAGCAGCTAACTCATTTGGCTGACCAAGTGTGTACATATGTTCATAAGACCACAAAGGCCAGTTGTTGGTCGTTACATTCTCAGATGTAGGTTCATACCCATTCAGTTTCATGCTTTTCACGGAGTCATCTACATAGGCAAAAGCCAGGTAAGAAATGGCTCCAGGGGTTTGGGATACAATGGACTTGACCATCCCGTTAGAATCCTGTTCTTGACTCTGCATTGCCGATTGGCCATTCATAACCACCGTATCAAACGTCGCTCGTGAACCAGAACTTGCTGCTCGGTTGATGATTGAAATGGCCAGGTCTTTGCCCCCAACTTCTTTCCAGTTGGTCACTTCACCTGTAAAGATTTTGCGAAGTTGCTCGGTTGTAAGATTTTCAACATCCACTTCCTTGTTTACAATCACTGCAAGACCAGCCACTGCAACCTTGTGGTCTACCAGAGCTGAAGCATCGATTCCTTCTTTTTCCTCTGCAAAGACGTCAGAGTTCCCGATGTCAACTGCTCCAGACTGGACTTGGGATAGTCCTGTGCCCGATCCACCACCTTGAACATTGACTGTTTTTCCGATGTTTCTAGAACCAAATTCATCTGCTGCTGCTTCGACAAGAGGTTGAAGAGCTGTTGAACCAACGGCTGTCATGGATTCTCCACGATCAATCCAGCTAGCACATCCTGCTAGAGAACCTGCCATCAAAAGAGCTGCAAGAGACATGACGAGCTTTTTTCTTTTTTTCACTGTTATTCTCCTTGAACATAATGATAAATGTTCTGATTTCTTCCGTTTGTCCTGATCATCCAATTATCATCAATGATTGCCCCTCTTCATTTTATCTAGACATTCTTAGGAGCGGACAATTCCATCGTATAATATAAGTAATAATGAAAGACTATCAGAAAAAACTCATACTTCCACTATAACATAGAATAGGCTCTTTGACTAGCTTTTTCACCTGAATCTGAGTCCTTTTGGATAATAATTTTTTAAAACATTTCCCGTTACCTTGGCAAAGCCTAATCCGTTTCCTTGAACCACAACTTGGTACCATCCATTTGGTCGAGCTTCAGACAATTGAACAGTCTCGCCAGCCACATATTTTACAAAGTCCTCATCATTGATTTCAACACTTTGTTTTACTTGACTTGGTTTCAAGGCTAATCCCAGAGCAAAACTTGGTTCGAAGCGTTTCTTCTTAAAAGTACCCAGATGAAGTCCATTTCGGGCAATTTTGAGTTTCCCTAGATCAGGTAGCATCTCTGGCAAGAGATAAAGTTGGTCTCCAAAAGTTTGTAGAAGGCCAGTTAGTGTCACTTTGAGATGTTTTTGGGCAAATTCCCGCCACAAGGCCAGCTGTTCACGACTAAGATTGGTCTTGCTGGCTTTGAATTTGGCTGCTGGATTTTCTCCCTTGAATTGCAAATGGGCAACAAACTGACCTTCTCCCTTAAAATGATGAGGGTACATCCGAGCCGTTTCAGGAAGATTAATACCTGCTACCATACCGTTCACATGCTCGACTGGAAGCAGTTCAAAATCATAAGTATCCAGCAACCAGTGGACGATTTCTTCATTTTCCTCTGGTGCCCAAGTACAGGTCGAGTAGACCAGACGGCCACCCTCAGCAAGCATGGTGACTGCATCTTCTAAAATCTTTCTTTGGAGACTGGCACATTGATTCGGATAGTCGATGTTCCAATAATCCATGGCATCTGGTTGTTTACGGAACATCCCTTCACCCGAGCAAGGAGCATCAAGGACAATCACATCAAAGTATCCTTTAAAGACCTTGGCTAAGCGATCCGCAGACTCATTGGTCACGACTACGTTTGTAGCTCCAAACCGTTCCATATTTTCCACTAAAATCTTAGCTCGCTTGCTTGAAATTTCGTTGGAGACAAGGACTCCTTGATTAGCCAGATAAGCTGCTAGTTGAGTGGATTTTCCACCTGGTGCTGCCGCCAAGTCCAAAACCTTCATACCGGGAAGGGGTTGAGCTACCTGGGCCACCATTTGGGCTGCAGGCTCTTGCGAATAAACGAAACCTGTCACGTGCTCTGGTGACTTCCCAGAAACCTTACCATAATACCCCCAAGGTGTATTGGGAATAGCATCAGCAAACGATAACTGACTTTCTTTTAAGGGATTGACCCGAAAAGCCGAAACCGCTTCTTGTTTAAAAGAGGCAAGAAAGTCTCTTGCCTCATCTTCTAGTATCGCTTCATATTTTTCAACAAATCCTTCTGGAAATTGCATTTAGTTTTCTTTCCTTTCGTAGATATAAGACTGAATCTCTTCTTGCATCTCGATTGGCACCATCATGACAGGCTGACGCGTTTTAAAATCAGCGGGCTCACCCGATACCGTAAGAAGGCGATAACCCAGACTTTCCCCTAAGATACTGGCCGCAGCGTAATCCCATGGCTGCAGGTAGGTAATATAAGTCAAAAGACGACCCGATAAAACCTTGGCAAAACTAATGGCCGCACTGCCATATACACGGACACCCAACGCTGCTCGCCCCAAATCCGCCAAGCCCCACTCATTGCTCTCAAACATACCTGAGTTGCCGGCAACTAAAAATTCTTGAAGAGGTTTCTTTTTAAAAGGCGGTAAGGGATCATTATTGCGGCAAGGAGGAAAGGCACCACCACCATGGTAACAATCACCTTTCATGACATCATAAATAATACCAAATTTGCCCACACCATCCTCAAAATAAGCCAACATCACGGCAAAATCTTCCTGCTGGGCGACAAAGTTATTGGTACCGTCAATGGGATCAATCACCCAAACAGGACCTTGACCGACTGCAGCACGTAAACAGCCCTCTTCCGCGCAAATCAAATCCTCAGGATAGGAGGACTTGATCCGATCAACCAAGAGTTCCTGGACCTCCTTGTCCAAACGTGTCACTAAGTCTGTAGGCGAAGACTTGCGCTCGACCTGCAAATCTTCTTGCATGTGGGCCAAAATGTAATCTGCAGCTTCTTGCACAATCTGTTTGGCAAATTCAAATTTAGTTTCCAAGAGAAATCTTCCCTTCTCTTTTTTCTTTTGCTAATTGAACCGCATGATAGCAGGAATAACCGCTAACCGTCTCAAATTCGCGACCTAAACGTTTTTCTTCACTTTTTCTCGGGACAACAGACTTAAATTCCTTATAGGAATCTAACAGTTTTTTTGCTTCTACCTTATCTTCATAAGCAGCTTCAACATCATTAAAAAAAGAAAGCACTGAAGCAAGTTCTTCAGTGCTCCACGACAAATCTAGTGGGTAACTATACTGTTTGTTCATCTATCCTATACCAGCTCTCAATGTTGCTTCTTTCAATTCTTGTTTACGGTAACTACGAGGGAGAAAAGCACGAATCTCATCTTCATTAAAACCGATCTGCATGCGTTTTGTATCTATAATAATTGGGCGACGCAAAAGACTAGGATATTGCTCAATCAACTGAAGCAACTCCGATACTGAGATACTCTCTACATCAATATCCAATTTTTGAAAAATTTTTGAACGAGTTGAAATGATGTCATCAGTACCATTTTCGGTCAAGGAAAGAATATGTTGTAATTCTTTTCTTGTTAAAGGACTAGTCATAATATTATGCTCTTGAAAGGGCACTTTATGCGTCTCTAACCAAGCCTTTGCCTTACGACATGATGTACAACTCGGTGATAAAAATAGTGTAATCATGCTTTTCTCTTCTTTTATCTATACTTGCTATTTCTATTATACAAAAAAATAAAGCGCTTGACTAGGTATTTTTAGAAAAAAAGCCTATTTTTTCATAGAAAATAGACTGTTTTCTGCAAAAATCTCCTGCTTTGCAAGTTTATCTTTAGGATAACCTAACAATAAATAGGGAGTCGAGCAACTTCTCTCGTTTTTTATTAAAAATACAGAATTTTTTCCACTATTTCCTTGAAGCTTTAGCAAGAAGGAAACCAAACATTCCTTCATACAAAGCAAAGAAAAGTAAAAAGGCATGGAGAAAGAAAGTCTCTGGCAAAATCCAAATAACGGGATCCTTTGCTGGATCAAAAAGCCAGGTATCATCTCCCACAAAGAGAATCTGATGGAAAAGAGTAAAGAATTGCTCAAACCCAATCAACACTCCCAGAACCCCAATGATAAGGGGCAATAGTACTAGAGTTAAAATACTTTTACGATATAAGGGGAGAAAACCCTTTTTTACAATCTTTTTAACAAAGAAATAGAAACTTGGAAGTGTCACTAGGGCAACTAGCTGAACTAGATGAAAGAGATTCTTCACCACCGCAAAGTGGTGTAGACCTGCAGCTGATGAACGAAAATCTGGCATCTCTAAGACCTGACTAAAGGGATTAGTCAGGTAATTCATCAAGATATGAAAATTGTACTGAATGGTTTCTGGCTTTAGATAGACTCGATCCGCTAAGTTCAGCCACTCAATTTCCAAAGGATAGAAAATCCATGCCAGATAAATAGTCAGTAGGATAGAAAGGGAGAGGAGAAAGAGCATACTTCCCCAAAAGGTTAGTTTAGTTTTCATCAAAATTCCACTCCGCAAGGCTAGAAACTACATGAGTTGGTGCGATTGGCAAGTCTGCCACTTCTTCTGCCTTGGTAAAACCTGTTGTCACTAAGAGCGTTGGAATACCATTGTCAATCCCTGCTCGGATATCTGTCAAGTAGTTATCCCCGACCATGAGCAATTCTTCTCTTTTCAAATCCAAGTGCTCAACTGCCTTATCCATAATGTTAGCATTTGGTTTTCCGATATAAACTGGTTTTACGCGTGTTGCTACTTCAAGAAGTGTAATTAGTGAACCAGCACCAGGCAAGAGACCACGTTCCGTCGGGATATTGAGGTCAGGGTTGGTTCCGATAAAGTGAGCCCCCTTTTGAATGGCTAGAGTTGCTGTGGCAAATTTTTCATAGTCAACTTGCCAGTCCAGTCCAACGACCACATAGGCTGGATTTTCCTTGTCTTCGACATAACCAGCCGCCTCAATAGCATCCTTGAGCCCAGCTTCTCCGATGACATAGACTGTCTTTTCCAGTCCCAAGTCGTTCATATAGTCGATGGTTGCCAAAGTCGCTGTATAGACAGTTGATAGAGGCGTATTAATGTTAAAATTCTGAGCCAACATCTCTTGAACACTCTCAGGAGTACGAGTTGTATTATTGGTTACAAAGAGATAAGGAATTTCACGCTTTTGCAGTTCATGCACAAAAGCCTCTCCTGCCGGGATTCTGTCTTTCCCCTTGTAAATGGTTCCGTCTAAATCAATTAAATAACCTTTATAAGCCATATCGTCCTTTCTAATTGCCTTCAATTTCTTGCCAAGTAATCATAGCTTGGGCATTGATCTCCCCATCACTGATAATCTCATGCTTGCTTTCTAGTCCCTTGAGTTCATAAGCTGAAGCAATCATACCACCTGGTCGCACTTCTTTGACATACTTGAGATTGATTTTCTTTGGAATATACTTGGTCAAAAAGTCTGATCCCATAACCTCAAAAATCCAATCCAGATATTTGCTATTATTGACATGACCATTCATATCCAAGTCGTAAAAACGAACATGGTAGTCTTTACTGATCGGATCTTCTAGATTTGCATACTTTGGCCCACGGATGAGTTTTTTATCAAACTCAGACTGATAAGGGGCAACAATCTCCTGTTCGACAGCATGAACTTTCCGACTATCTCGGTCCATAAGAACAAAGGTTGCTACCATGCGAATGATTTCTTGACCTGCTTCATCATAGAGAGTGAAACGACGGTAGCAAAAAAGACGATTGTAAGTCAACGCTTCTGTTTCAATCGTAATCTCCTCAGCAAAGCGAGGCAAGCGTACCACGTCAATCGCATAGTCTGTAATAATCCAGACCAGATTGTAGCGTTCTAACACATCCTTGTCGCTAACTCCCAGCTCAATCGATTGCATACCTGATACTTGCAAGGACAGCAAAATCACATCTGGAAGTTTAATATGACCGTTCATGTCCGCCATATCAAAAGGAATTTTCATTTTCATTTGATAAGTTAAGCCCATTGTTCTACTCCAAAATAAATCGTTCTGCTACAGTGTCTCCCAAGAAGAGACCCCTCTTTGTCATTCGGACACGATCACCGTCAATCTGCATAAGTCCTTGTTGAACCAAGTCTCTGATGATTTCGCCATAAAGTCCATCAAAGGATCGTCCGAATTTCTCCTCAAATCGCGCCATAGAAACCCCAGATTTTTTCCGGAGGCCTAGGAACATTTCTTCTTCCATCTGCTCCTTTTGAGTCAGGTGTTCTTCTGTTATCCGAGCATCTCCTGTCTCTACTGCATTGAGATAGTGGCGGATAGGACCGTGGTTTTTATAACGAATTCCGTCCACATAACCTGAAGCACCCGCACCGATACCATAATACTCGGCATTATCCCAGTACATGAGATTGTGGCGACTTTCAAAGCCAGGCTTGGAGAAATTCGAAATCTCATAATGCTCAAAACCAGCTCGCTCCAGTTCTGCGATGATGTACTCAAACATCTCCGCTTCCAGTTCCTCCTTGGGCAGGGGCAATTTCCCACGTCGCATGCGGTTCATAAAGACCGTATGGTTTTCCAAAATCAAGCTATAAAGGCTCATATGAGGAATATCAAGCGAGATAGCCTTAGCTACATTGTCCTTGACCTGAGCCATAGTTTGACCAGGTAGAGCGTAGATTAGATCGATGGAGATATTGTCAAAGCCAGCCAGTTTGAGGCGGTCGATATTTTCATAAATATCCTTCTCCAAATGACTGCGCCCAATCTTTTTCAGCATTTTGTTATCAAAGGTTTGCACGCCTAGTGAAACACGATTGACTGGCGACTGTTTCAAAACTGCAATCTTATCTGCGTCCAAATCGCCTGGATTGGCCTCAATAGTCAACTCTTCTAAGGCTGACAAGTCTAGATTTTTAGTCAAACCATCCAGTAGCACTTCTAATTGCGGAGCTGACAAAGCTGTTGGCGTCCCACCTCCAATGTAGAGAGTTCGCAACTTTTGGATATCATAAGAACGAAACTCCTCTAGTAGATGCTTCAAGTAACTATCTACTGGTTGATTTTTAATAAAAACTTTTGAAAAGTCACAATAATAACAAATTTGTGTGCAAAAGGGAATATGCACATAGGCGGACGTTGGTTTTTTCTGCATAGTACTTATTATACCACAAAGACAAGCTTGCAGATAAAAATCACCATCTCCAAAAACCAGAGATGGTGATGCATTATACTTCAGTAATATCGATGATGATTTCTTCTTGGTCTTCAGCAACGTCTGGAGTTGTTGACTGTTCTTGCCACTGCTCCTTGAGATTGTTAAAGGTTTCCTTTGACGCTTCTGTCGCTTGTCGAGCACAGGTTTTGGCTTGATCAAGGACACTGTCAAAAGTGATTTCACCAGATTCTACTTGTTCCTTTGTTTTCAGCACAAAGTCCGTTGCCTGTTCCTTCACTTCTGTTAGTTTTTCACAAACCTGCTCTCTAGCATATTCTGGATCTTCTCTCAAATCATCTAGAAAATCCTGAGCTTGACTACAAACTTGCTTACCCTTGTCACTGGTTAAGAACAAAGCAAGAGCAGCACCTGAAACTGTTCCTAAAAGGATAGAGGATAGTTTTCCCATAAGATTTCTCCTTTTTTATTTTTTGAAAAATTTACTTGCGACACGAAGAGCTGACAAGCCTGCACCTGTTTTGATAGTCTTTGAACCAGCAGATGAAGCCTTTTTACCTAAAACACGTGCATGTTGGTTGAGGTCAGAAACTGACTCTGACAAGTCAGCCACCGCCGTAAAGAGTGGATCAATCGTCGCAACTTTTATATTGATATCGTCTGCTAACACATTGACCTTAGCCAACAATTCATTGGTCTGATGCAAGGTAACGTTCACATCTGAGCTCAACGTTTTGATGGTTTTCTCTGTCTCATCAATCATACGACCTGCTTTTTGAATCGTGATTGTCAAATAGACTAAACAGACAATCAAAGCAATCGCAACAAGAATATATGCAACTTCTAACATTTATTTTTCCTCCTCTGTATGATAGAAAGGGGCTTTCTTTCGATTTTGATAAAGTATGATAAAAATACCGAGTCCAATAAGGACAACTGATAACCATTGGGAAACTCGCAGACCAAAGAACATGAGACTATCCGTCCGCATCCCTTCGATAATCATACGACCAAAGCCATACCAAATCAAGTAGAATGCCGTAATATGACCACGTCTGATTCCCTTTAATTTTCGTCTAAAAATCAGAATCAAAGCAAATCCAATCAGATTCCAAACCGACTCATATAAGAAGGTCGGCTGACGGTAGCTACCGTCAATATACATCTGGTCACGAATGAAGCCTGGCAAATAATCCAAACTATCTACCGCTGCACCGTAGGCTTCTTGGTTAAAAAAGTTCCCCCAGCGCCCTAAACTCTGGGCAATCATGACGCTCGGTGCTGCAATATCTAAGAAATCCCAAGTATTAATCAGCTTTCTATCTGCAAAGATATAAAGGACAATAGCACCCGCTATCAAACCTCCATAAATGGCCAAACCACCATTCCAAATGGCGATGATTTCACCTGGATTTTGCAGATAATAATCTAAGCGAAAGAGTACGTAGTATAGCCTAGCACCTAAAATAGCTACTGGAAAAGCAATCAGGATAAAATCCAAAATATCATCTGATAGAATTTTCTTTTTAGGAGCTTCTTTCATGGCAAGATAGACTGCCAGAACCAAACCAGCTACAATACACAAAGCATACCAACGAATAGCAAAGGGACCAATTTCAAATGCGACTGGATTAATCATGTTTCACCTCATTTTGAGCGATTAGATTTGTCAAGCGTTCTTCAAATAAACGCGTCGCATCAAAGCCCATTTCTTTAGCACGATAGTTCATGGCAGCTGCCTCAATAACAACGGAGATATTGCGTCCTGTTTTTACTGGGATACGGATACGCGGAATCGTTACACCAGAAACTTCGAGTTCTTCGGCATTGTTTCCTAGACGGTCAAAGGTCTTATGCGTATCATAATTTTCCAAATAAACTGCTAGCTGAACTTGTGAAGAATCTTTTACAGCACTCGCACCATAAAGACTCATGATATCGATAATCCCAACTCCACGAATCTCAAGCAAATGCTTCAAGATTTCAGCAGGTTCGCCCCAAAGAGTCATCTCATCCTTAGAATAAATATCTACACGATCGTCTGCTACTAGACGGTGTCCACGCTTCACAAGCTCAAGACCTGTCTCACTCTTACCGATACCGCTATCTCCTTGGATCAAGACACCCATGCCATAGATATCCATCAAGACACCATGCACGCTAGTACGTTTAGCCAAACGGGAATCAAGGTAGCTAGAAAGTTCTCCAGATAAACGACTGGTTGCTGTTCGACTGGTTAAAATCGCAATCTTGCATTCTCTAGCAGCCCTCAACATTTCCTCTGGCACTACCAGACCACGAGCCACGATAACAGCAGGTGTTTCAGGTAGAAACATTTTCTTCAAAACTTGATAACGGTTCTGGGCAGGCATGGCAACTAAATAGGACCACTCCTTCATCCCTAACAGCTGAATCCGTTCTGGTGTATAGTAATCAAAATAGCCCGTCATTTCAAGACCAGGTCTCATAATGTCCGCAGTATTGATTTCTTTTTCAAGTAATTCGCCTTCACCATAGACAATATCTAGTCTGAGTTTTTCAATGACATCTCTTACTAAAACCGACATAATTTCCTCCTTCAATCGAGTTCTCCCTACTATTATATCAGATTGTAGTTGGAAGTTTCCTTTTTTTGCAGGATTTACAGTATTTATTTGATGTTTCTTGGGGAAAGATTTGGCTAGGAAGTCTTTTCGTACTCCTTCAAATTAACCGAGACAAATCTACTGCAAATCGGTCAACATCTATCACCAAATCCCTTCCAGATTTTGCTAAGTAAATCCTTGGAAGACCTTTTGTTAATATTCTATTTGCATCAGCCATATCTTGAGGATAGGTATAGAACTGTTGACCTTTTGGGAACTGATTTTGGACTTGCCATTCTTCAAACTCCTTCAAAAAAGTCTTATGAGATGGCATACTGACTTCTTCGAACAAGGAATGGTCAAAAAATCGTACCAAACGATATAGACCATGAATCTCATCCGCAAAGCACTTATCAATCTTTTCATAGGGGTAACCTCGCCTCTGATAAGCTTGACATAAGTTTTGTAAGGACTCACTTAATGCAACTGCATCTTTTCTTGCTAAACTTATAAAATACCGAACAGAAAATTCTTCCATACCAGTTCGTTTTTTCTTCTCTAAAAACTGTTGTGCACGCAAGAGAGACTCGGATAATCTTTCTTCATCTTGATAATAAAGAGCGTATAAAAGATTCATCACATTTTCTGGATAATAGGTTCCTTTCAACAAGGGTAAATCTTTGGGGATGAATGATGGAATGACTGAAAAATCGTTACAAGCAAAAGAGGTAATCAAGCCTTTCAAAATTCCATCTGTATAAATGGTTCCACTTGCCAACAAACCGCCTCTCAGCAGCTCGGTTCTTCCTGTTTGCCATAGCGCATTGTTTAACTGTGTATAATCCCCACCTAAAAACGCAGCATAATAAGCAAAATATTTAATATCATCTAGCAATAAGCTACTGTACAATTTAACCCTTAAAACCTTGTCAGACAATACTTTTGAATCGGTTAAATACTTTTCAAAAATTCTTTGGTTTGACTCTTCAAATTCCTTCCAATCTATCGGATCAGCACAATAACCCCAATCTTCCAAGTGATTTTCACGCATCTTTTGATATTCTTTTATATACTCTTTCATAAGAATTTGTTCCTCTAAATACTATGCAAAAAAAGACTAGACAAGTCTAGCCTTTCATTTCAAATTAGAATTTTTTACGTTTACGAGCTGCTTCTGATTTACGTTTACGTTTTACAGAAGGTTTTTCATAGAATTCACGTTTGCGTGTTTCTTGAAGAGTACCAGCTTTAGTAACCGCACGTTTGAAACGACGAAGTGCATCGTCAAGAGATTCATTCTTACGTACTACTGTTTTAGACATTTTTTTCACTCCCTTCAAGTTCAAGATCTATTCCATTTTACACGCAAAATGAATATTTGTCAAGGGAAAACTGACATAAACTTATATTATCTTCCCTTTTCTTTTTAAAAGGGACAACGTATTAGAATAGATGTCATAATAGCGAAAAAAATTATTTTAATCCTGTTCAGAAACAACTTTTATTTCTTTATCATTTACAATAACAGCTTGTGAATTGTTCATTCGCATTAAGTCGAGCTGATTTTTATAGGTTTCAAAGGTCTTCTTGCTACTATCAGTAAAAGGCTCCTCACCATAATGTGGAAGGATGTAAAACTCCACTTCATTCAATCCCGTTGTATCCGATAACTCTTTCGCTACCGTCTTGTCATCCATGAGCTTATTGTAGTCAACATCCTTGGCGGTAATGATAGCCCCTGCTGATTCTCCCACATAGATCAGCCCATCTCTTATTTGTTCTTTGATAAGAGATAGGAGTTGCTTTTTCTTTAATTCTTGTAATAAATAAAAGGTATTCCCACCAGAGATATAAAGAATCTTGCTTTGGAAAATCTTTGCCTGTGCAGTTTCTCGATCACAAGAAGCAATATCTAGAACCTCTATCTCAAATCCTAAATCTTTGAATGTTTGCTGAGCCTCATCGATATAGGCAGTATAATCCTCTTTGTTCCCAGCGGTAGGAATAAATAAAACCTTGTTTTCTAGATTCTTTTCCTTTGCATAATCGCTAAAAAGCTTTTTGACTCCAGCAAAGTATGAACATAAAAATAATTGTTTCATGACTGTCCCTCCATTAATGTTTAACAATTTTATAAAGAAGCCACGATTCCTTTCTTTGACTAGTTACGAGCTCAAACCCTATTAACAATAAGAATCGTCTAAATACTTCTTCGCTTTGCACCTCTGGTAAAAAGTAAGATAACTTGTTATACTCACAAGCTAGTAAGAGTATCCCGTCTGATTTGAGTATCCTTCAAAGTTCCATAAAAGAAGCCTCTAGGTCCTGCCAATGAAAATGAGTTTGAAAGGCTGTGATTAAATCAAAACTTCGAGCCCCCTCTGAATAACTTTATTATACCACTTTAGCAGGATAGTGAACAATTGAGGCAAAATAATTAGACGATTTTCAAATCAATTACCAAAAAGAGAGAACCAATTGGTTCTCTCTTTCTGTTAGACTGACATCTTCTTAGATAGCAATGAATGTAATCATTTCAATCAAGTATCTAAAACAACTTACTAGATGACTTTCACCACTAATTATTCTTCCTCAGATTTTTTTCTTTGAGCTAGAGAAATTAATCCCATACCTGATAAAGCAGCCAATAGACCAGCTGTCAAGTGAGATGTCTCCTCAGAACCCGTATTTGGAAGAGTTTTAGTAGTTCTTTCTTCTGTAATACCTTGTTGTTCTGGATTTTCAATCACAGGAAGTTCTACTACTGTTGGAATATAGAATCCTGAAATGATATTTCCATTACGGTCTTTACGGATCACTTTCACACCTTTGGCTTGTCCTACAAAGTCTGCCTCAGGGGTAAAGGTGACGGTGCCATCTGGTGAGATTACATAAGTTCCTTCACCTGGAACGACTTTTTCAGTTGTTCCATCTTCAAAGGTTGGTGGAACTGTCAGCTCGACATCACCTGTAAAGTTTGGTTTACCAGTCTGAGTTTGACCTTTAAGACCTTCTGATGTCGCATCACTCACTTGTGTTTGTCCAAGGACAGTTGGTGTGTAATGAGCAGTAACTACATTTCCATACATATCCAAACGTTTCACAACCAATCCTTTAGCTGTCCCAACAAAGTCTGGTTCTGGAGTAAAGGTAATCTTACCATCTTTATCAATTGTATAACTTCCTTCACCCGGAACAACCATAGTCGTGCTACCATCCTCAAAGGTTGGTGGTACAGTCGAATCGATATGTCCTTCAAACACTGGTGTTGCCACTTGAGGTTGGCCTTTTGCTCCTGTAGAAGCCGTATCAT